>NZ_JBVOON010000021.1:0-84472 GCF_055664235.1 Rhodococcus sp. NPDC019050
GAGGAGATCGACAAGATCACGTTCGGCAACGCCGCGCGGTTCTTCGACTGGGACCCGTTCGCCCACATCCCTCGTGAGCAGGCGACGGTCGGTGCGCTTCGCGCCCGCGCCACCGACGTCGACATCAGCGAAACCTCGAAGAGCGAATACCGTCGGCGTTACGAACTCGCGAACTCGTAGACGCCCACACCCGATCAGAAATACGGCGCCGTATCCTCTCGGCATCCGTTGCTGCACCGGCCATTCCAGCGGATGGCCGGTGCAGCGCCGCCTATTCGGCCTCTTTGCGCCACAACAGCGCGTGCACGCACTCCACCGCCTCGGCCGGGGATCCGACATCGAGCACCCCACCGGCCGGCATCTTCCAGCCACCCACGGCGAAGACGGGCACACCCGTCCGCACCGCCAGCGCGATCTCGCTCATCGTCCCCCAGCTGCCGCCCACGACGACGAGGGCATCACAACTCCGGACCAGCAGCGCATTACGCATCTCGCCCAATCCGGTGGGGATCGCCACCGTCAGATACGGATTACCGTCGGCACGATCGTCACCCGGGAGAAACCCGACGGTGGTGCCACCCGCCTCGACCGCCCCCCGTGAGGCCGCGGCCATGACCCCGCCCAGGCCGCCGGTCACCACGATCGCGCGGCGACCCGCGAGCAGGCCGCCCAGCGTGCGGGCGTCTCGTCGCTGCTCGGGCGTGGCGTCACCCGGTCCGACCACCCCGACGTATCGCTGCGCGTGCATGGTCGGCATTCTGCACCACTCCACGCCCCGCGGTGAGGTATCCGGGACAGTGGGACAATGACCGAATGGGTCGACGTCGCCGCAGTTCCGAACATTCCGCCGACACCGCGTGCCCGTGCGGCCGCGGGATACCGATGGACGAGTGCTGCGGGGTGTTCCTGGCCGGAGGTAGCGCACCGACCGCGGAACAACTGATGCGATCCCGGTACACCGCGTTCGCGGTGGGCGACGCCGAGTACCTTCTGCGCACGTGGCATCCGTCCACCCGCCCAGCCGTCCTGGATCTGGAGCCCGGCCTGCGCTGGACGGGCTTGGAGATCCTGCACACCACGGGCGGCGGGTTTCTCCACACCCAGGGTACCGTCGAGTTCCGTGCCCACTCGTCGTATCGCGGCGTGCCCGACACGATGCACGAACACAGCCGGTTCGTGCGCGAGAACGGCGAATGGTTCTACGTCGACGCGGCCGGCGACAGCTAGCCGGTCAGCGAAGAAGCGTGGCGCGCAGCGTCGACGCGACCCACGAGCGGTAATGCTCGACGTCCCACCCACAGTCGCGGCGCAACAGCGAGTGCACCTGCGGGGAGATGAGGGTGAACAGCACGTCGGCGGCGTGCTCGGCTGTCACGTCGGGACGGAGCCAGCCGCCCTCGTACAGGCCCTCCGCGATGGTGCGCGCGTTGTCGGCGGTCGCACGTGCGTCCTCCTCCGCAAACTTGCGCATGTCGGGGTCGGCACCGGACGACTCGACGGAGGTCATGAGCAGTCCGCCCGCGCGTTCGAGCATCGCGGCGCCGTAGTCGACGACCTGTTCGAGAATCAGATCGGCCTCGGTGACCGGGCCGTCCCCGGGGCGCCGCACGAGCGGCCGCGCCGCAGGTGGTGGCGAGTCGTCGGGGCCCGCCACGGCTTCGTCGAGTGCTTCACGGAACAGATCCGCTTTCCCACCGGGATAGGCGGTGAAGACCGTCCGCACTGCGACACCTGCCTCCTCGGCGATGTGCCGCACGGTGGTACTGACATATCCGTCGCGAACGAAGAGCCGCGACGCTGCCCCGCGGATCGCAGCCCTGGTCCGCCGCGCCGCTTCTTCTCTCAGCGGCGAACTGTACGTTCTTCGGGCAGGTTCGGACATCACGCCCACCCTAGCAGCACCGCGTACGACGCCGATGTGCCAAAAGGTGTGAGTGCGTAGGTGACACGCTGCACCGCAGGCGAACACACGGCATGCTGGTGGGGTGCATACCTTCGAGGTCTGGGCCCCGCTCCCATCATCAGTGCAGCTGTACGCCGACGACACCCTTCATCCCATGGAGCGCGACAGGCGAGGGTGGTGGCGCGCCGAAGTCGACGTTCCGCCCGACACCCGATACGGCTTCGTCCTCGACGGCGACACCGACACCGTGCTCCCCGACCCCCGCTCGCCGAGGCAACCCGACGGAGTGCACGGCTTGTCGCAACTCCACACCGTCGACCCCGACGGGTGGACCGATCAGCTGTGGACTGGCCGGCAACTGCCGGGCAGCGTCGTCTACGAACTCCACATCGGCACGTTCACCGAGGAGGGCACTCTCGACGCGGCGATCGACCGTCTCGACGAACTTGCCGACCTCGGCGTGGGCTTGGTCGAACTCATGCCGGTCAACGCCTTCAACGGCACCCACGGATGGGGGTACGACGGGGTGTTGTGGTACGCGGTGCACGAACCCTACGGCGGCCCGGCCGCATTGCAGCGTTTCGTCGATGCGGCACACGCACGGGGCATCGGGGTGGCGCTCGACGTGGTCTACAACCATCTCGGTCCGTCGGGTAACTACCTCGGCAGGTTCGGGCCGTATCTTGCTCCGGCCCCGGGTATCTGGGGAGACAGCATCAACCTCGACGGCGAGGATTCCGGCGAGGTCCGCCGGTACATCCTCGACAACGCGCTTCGCTGGTTCCGGGAGTTCCACATCGACGCGCTCCGACTCGACGCCGTCCACGCCCTCCTCGACCACACGGCGACTCACCTGCTCGAGGAACTCGCGGTCGAAACGTTCCGGCTCTCCACACATCTCGGACGCCCGCTGAGCCTTATCGCCGAGAGCGATCTCAACGATCCGCGCATGATCACCGCGCGTTCCGGTGGCGGCTACGGCCTCCAGGCGCAATGGGCCGACGACATCCACCATGCGATCCACACAGCGGTGTCCGGGGAACGCCAGGGCTATTACGGCGATTTCGGTTCTCTGGAATGCCTTGCCCAAACCCTGACCCACGGGTTCTTCCATGCCGGAACATATTCGACGTTCCGGGGACGCATTCACGGACGTCCCCTCGACATCCGCCGCACTCCCGCGAGTTCGCTCATCGCCTACACGTGCACGCACGACCAAATCGGCAACAGGGCGCTCGGCGACCGTCCGGGTGCCTATCTCGACGACGGACAACTCGCCGTCCGTGCCGCGCTCGTGCTCACTTCTCCGTATACGCCGATGCTGTTCATGGGCGAAGAATGGGGCGCCGGTACACCTTTCCGCTACTTCACCTCGCACCCCGAACCGGAACTCGCCGCCGCTGTCGTGCAGGGCCGGCGCCGGGAGTTCGGTGAGCACGGATGGAACACCGAGGATGTGCCCGACCCGCAGGACCCGGCGACATTCGAGGGCTCGAAACTCGACTGGACCGAGCGCTCCGCGCCCGACCATGCACGACTGCTGAAGTGCTATCGCGACCTTATCGCACTACGACGGTCCCGGGCAGAAGTCAGCGATCCGTGGCTCGAGCATCTCCGCGTCGACTACGACGAGGACGAACGCTGGATCGCGGTGTATCGCGGCCCGGTACGGGTCGTGTGCAATCTCGGACCCGATCCGGTGACGGTCCCCGTCGGTGGCCGCCCGATTCTGTGGTGGGACGAACCGACGGTCAATCGCACCGAGTCCGCCGTACTGGTGCCGGGACACTCGTTCGTCGTGCTCGACACCGAGGCCGTCGGGGTGTGACCGTGCTCGGGCGCCGGTCTACGTCAGGTAACGGTAGGCCGGCGACCCGGGCTCGAGCCGCTGCGCTTCGACGGGCGACGTGTCCATCCGGTTGAGCAGGGACGAAAGGTTCTCTGCCGCGCCGAGTTCGATACCGACCAGCGCCGCACCCGTCTCCCGGTTGTTGCGCTTGACGTACTCGAACAACGTGATGTCGTCGTCGGGCCCGAGCACCTCGTCGAGGAACCTGCGCAGGGCTCCGGGTTCCTGGGGGAAATCGACGAGGAAGTAGTGCTTGAGTCCGCGATGCACGAGCGACCTCTCGATGATCTCGCCGTAGCGCGATACGTCGTTGTTGCCGCCCGAGACCAGACACACGACGTTGGCGCCGGGCTGCACCGAGAGGGACTCGAGCGCGGCGACCGACAACGCACCGGCCGGCTCGGCGATGATCCCTTCGTTCTGGTAGAGCTCGAGCATCGACGTGCAGATCGCACCCTCGTCGACCTGCGCCATCCCGAACGGCGCACGGCCGAGCTTCTCACGCCGCAACGCGGACACCAGGGGAAGATTCGAGTGGGTGACGACCTCCGCGCCGAGACGGGAAACCACCGCGTACGGCAGGTCCCCGATCCGCTTGACCGCGGCACCGTCCACGAACGGCTCGACCTCCGGCAACGTCACCGGGCCTCCGGCGACCAGCGCGGCCGTCATCGACGCGGCACCGGCGGGTTCGACACCGACGATCGACGTGTGGGGCGAGCGTTCGCACAGGTACGACGCGAGTCCGGCGATCAGTCCGCCGCCACCGACCGGGACGACCAGAAGATCCAGGTCGCCGTGCAACTGGTCGAGGATCTCGCGGGCGATGGTGCCCTGACCGGCGGCCGTGCGCACATCGTCGAAAGGCGGGATCAGCGTCGCACCGGTGCGCGCGACATCCTCGGCCGCGGCGGCTGCCGCCGCGTCGAAGGTGTCGCCGACACCGATGAGTTCGACGAAATCGCCGCCGTGCACCCGGATGCGGTCGCGCTTCTGCTTCGGGGTGCGGGTCGGCACGTAGATGCGGCCCTTGATTCCCATCGCACGGCAGGCATACGCGACACCCTGCGCGTGATTGCCGGCGCTCGCGGTGACCACGCCGGCGGCCCGCTCACTCGCGTCGAGTTGGGCCATGGCGTTGTAGGCGCCCCGCAGCTTGAACGACCGCACCCGCGTGAGGTCTTCACGCTTGAGATAGACGTTTGCGCCGGTCAGCGCGGACAGGCGCGGGCTCGGCTCGAGGGGGGTCGGGGAGACCACCGCGGAAATTCGCTCGGCTGCCGCATCGATGTCAGCCGCGCAGGGCACGGCGGTCTCGTATGTCGGTTCAGCTGTTCGCGCGGTGGAGGTCACCGGTCAATGCTGCCACTTCCCGTACAGCACCGACAACGGGGACCCCCGGCCGGCACGGTCGGACGCGGTTGTCCGTCCGATTCAGGAGCCGAACTGCGACGGTCTCGGCACGTTGCGAAGGTTCGATTTCGCCATCTGCACGGCCTCTCCGACGCCGCCGTTCATCACGAGCTTCGACATGGCGAGTGCGAAACCCTTGACCTGTTCGCCCGTGATGGTCGGCGGGAGCGACAGTGCCCGCGGATCGGTGACGACGTCGATCAGGGCCGGGCCCGGCCGGGAGAACGCGTCCCGTAGCGCGTGCTCCACATCCCCCGGGTCCTCGACGCGAGTCGAGAAGATGCCCAGCGCGTCGGCCACCTTGGCATAGTTCACGGACGGTACGTCGACGCCGAAATCCGCGAGGCCGTCGACGAGCATCTCGAGTTTGACCATTCCGAGCGTCGAGTTGTCGAACAGCACGATCTTGACGGGCAGTCGGTGCATGACGACGGTGACGAGTTCTCCGAGCAGCATCGCCAACCCGCCGTCGCCGCTGACGGACACGACCTGCCGGCCGGGCGCGGCGATCTGCGCGCCGATCGCATGCGGCAACGCATTCGCCATCGACCCGTGCAACGCCGAATTCAGGAACCTGCGCCGGCCGTTCGGGTTCAGGTAGCGTGCCGACCACACGTTGCACATGCCGGTGTCCGCCGTGAACACCGCGTCGTCCGCGGCGACATCGTCGAGGATCGACGCCACGAATTCGGGGTGGATCGGCTTCCGCTGTCCGACCGGTGTCGTGTAGGCCCCGACGACCTTCTGCATCAGAGTGCGGTGCCGTTCGAGAGTGTGTTCCAGGAAACTGCGATCGGTCTTGCGCCGGATCAAGGGTTGCAGGGCACTCAACGTTGCGGCGGCGTCGCCGTGTACCCCCAGGGTCAGTTCGGTGCGTCGGCCGAGGCGTGCGGCGTCGACGTCGATCTGTGCGGTGCGGACGTCGGGAAGGAACTGGTCGTACGGGAAGTCCGTACCTATGAGAAGCAACAGGTCGGCGCCGTGCATACCGTCGTGCGCGGCACCGTATCCGAGCAGGCCCGTCATTCCCACGTCGAACGGGTTCTCGTACTGGATCCATTCCTTGCCGCGGAGGCTGTGCCCGACGGGCGCCGCCACCGTATCGGCGAGCCTCAGCAACTCTTCCCTCGCACCCCGGACCCCCTCCCCCGCAAAGATCGCGATCTTGTCGGCCTCGTTGACCGCTTCGGCGAGCGCGTGGACGTCTGCTGGATCGGGAACGAGTGTCGGCGCGCCGGTGCGGACGAGTCGCGGTTCGGTGCCCTCTGCCGGCAGGGCTGCGATGTCGCCCGGCAGGATGGCCACCGCGACTCCCGGGCGGGCCAGGGCGTGGCTCATCGCGCTGTGCACGACGCGGGGCGCCTGCGCAGCCGCGCTGATCAATTCGGTGTAGGTCGAGCATTCGACGAACAACCGGTCGGGGTGGGTCTCCTGGAAATAGGCCGTGCCGATCTGCGTCGACGGGATGTGCGACGCGATGGCCAGCACGGGCGCGCCCGACCGGTGGGCGTCGTAGAGCCCGTTGATCAGGTGCAGATTCCCCGGTCCGCACGAGCCCGCGCACACAGCCAGTTCACCGGTGATCTGCGCGTCGGCCGCAGCCGCGAACGCGGCCGCTTCCTCGTGGCGCACATGGATCCAGTCGATGCCACCCCGGGCGGCACCGCCGGTGCGGCGCACCGCATCGACGACCGGATTGAGGCTGTCCCCCACGATGCCGTAGATCCGGCGGACGCCGGCATCGACGAGCTGAGCGACAAGCTGGTCCGCGACGGTGCGCCCGGCCATCGTGCTAGGTCCGCTCGAGGACGAACACCGGGATCGGGCGCTCGGTCTTGGTCTGGTAGTCGGCGTAATCCGGATACGCCTCGACGGCCCGTTCCCACCACAGGGCCTTTTCGTCCCCGTGCACTTCGCGCGCGACCATGTCGTAGACCTCGGTGCCGTCGCGCAGTTCGACGTGCGGATCTGCGACGACGTTGTAGTACCACACCGGATTCTTGGGAGCGCCCCCGAGCGAGGCGACGACCGCGTAGGTGCCGTCGTGTTCGACCCTCATCAGCGGGGTCTTCCGCAGCTTGCCCGTCTTGGCGCCGCGCGTCGTCAGGATCACCACCGGCCTCCCGCCGAGTGTGGTGCCTTCGGTACCGCCCGAGGACTCGTATGTGGCGACCTGGTCAGCCGCCCACGTCGACGGGCTGGGTTCGTATTCTCCGGTAAGTGGCATGCCTCCAGTGAACACGTTTCGGTGATGCGACACACGTCCGCACGAAAGTTCGTTGACCCGAATTCTCGAATGCGACTACCCTGAGGGAGACTTCCCCGACCCGTAGGAGGAGCGATGACGGCACTCGACTCGCCGGTCCGCAAGGTCGCGCGGGAATGCCACATCGACATCGCCGGTACCGCGTGGCCGATGTACAAGCTCGAGGCCGTCGCCGCCGGACTCATCGTGCTGCTGGTGCTGTTCGTCGTCACCGGCACCGCACAGACCGCTGTGCTCACTGCCGCAGCAGCCACCACGCTCGTCTGGTGGGTCCGCCGGGCGTATTACCGGCGCTCGTAACTGTCCGGACGGGACGGCCCCCAAGGCTCGACCACCGGTGACCGGCAGCAGGAGCGAGCGTTCAGCGTGACCTGGTACTGCGGCAACCTCGAGGACGACGCCTACCTCTCCGGTCTGGTTGATGCGGTCGGAACGCACTATGTCGATACCGAGTCCCGCAATCGTGGCACGGGCTTCTTCTCCAGCAGGTCGGGCGAGAGTGCGGAACAAACTGTGGGCGAGTCGCCGAGCGTCGAGGACGGCCGGACCATGGCAACGCTCGAGGGCATCGAGTACCGCGTGAGTATCGATGGTCTGTCCGCTCCGTGATGGCGTGCCGCTGATCGTGGGTGAACAGATGCGACCGGCCGAGCCGATCCGATCTGTGCTCGAAAGAGTTTGTGACCTCGCTCAGGTATTGGTGTCTGCAAGTTCGCGGATTGCGGCAGCGAGTGGTTTCCATGCGTGCGCAGGCAGCTCGTGCCCGACTTCCGGGAGGATGAGCATGCGTGATCCGGGAATCCTGGCCGTGATGGCTTGCGCGGCTTTGGGTTTGATCAGAGGATCATCCTCGCCGTGCACCACCAGTGTGGGCTGCGTGATCGCGGTGATCGGTGGCCCGCTCCACTGAGCGCCGACCTGTCGGCTCTGTGCCTGTTGGTCGTGCACGCCTGGGTCGGGATTGCTTTCCAATCGTGCGCGCATTGCGGCTTCGTCGAACTCGCGCCGAGGGGACGCCACCAGTCGTGCTACCGCGAGGCCGGCCTCGATCGCGCCCTCTCGGGTATCGGGAAACCTGAGGCGCGCAAACCGAGAAAGCGTACGCAAACGGATGTAGCGGAATGTGCGCAACCCGGCGACATCGCCCGGGACGGCCGCGACCGACGTGAGGGAACGCACTCGGTCGGGATGCCGAAGGGCGACGCGTTGCGCGAGGGCTCCACCGAGCGAGACTCCGAGCACATGCGCCGAGCTCCAGCCGAGCTCGTCGATCACCGCAATTGCGTCGTCCGCCATGTCTTCGGCGGTGTAGGTCTCCGCGCGTTTGGCCAGCAGCGCGGCGATCGGGTTTCGTACGGCCGTCGGCGGCAGATGTGTCGACTCACCGCCGTCACGCTGGTCGTACCGCACGACAGCGAAACCGTGGTCGGCCAGTTGCTCACAGAAACCGTCGGGAACTGCATGCCGATCGACACCCAGCCCGGTCGCGATCAGTAGCGGTTCTCCGCCGAGTTCCGGCCGGAATTGATCGAACGCGAGACGTACCGATCCGTTCCGTGCCCATCGCCGCGGTCCCCATGCATTGTCGAGCGCCATTGTGAACCTCCATTTATTGCGTTCATCGAACGCAGTTTTAGTCTAGGTCAAGACAGACAGCAACGAGTGGAGAGTGGCGTCGGGTGACACAGTCCGGAATGGAGCAACCGCGCACGACAGTGTGGGAACGCTCGTACGGCACACGCGGTCCGGCGCCGGCGCACAGCCGCGACGATGTCGCTGCCGCAGCTATGGAACTTGCAAACGAGGGTGGATTGCCGGCCGTCTCCACTCGCCGGATCGCGCAGAAACTCGGAATGAGTCAGTCGGCTCTGTACCGCTACGTGGCGGGGCACGACGAGGTGTTCGACCTCATGGTAGATGCCGCTGCCGGCGAGATCGACCTCGATGTCGCGCTGCGCGGCGAGGCGATCGACGACCTCACCGCCCTCGCGGCTCGTGCGAAGGACGTTCACGTGAGATACCCGTGGCTGCTTGATATTCCGGTCGAGTCGATGCGCGTCGGCCCTCGCGGAATCGACTTTCTCGAGTATGCGCTCCGGGCTATGGCGGCGGTCGACGTGTCGGGGGTGGTGAAGCTTCAGGTGGTGGCGGTTCTGAACACCCTTGTCCAGCAGTTCGCTCGTGCCGAGGTCGGTGGTGGAACGGCGAGTCGGGAGCGTCGGGTCTCTCAGGTGATGTACTTGCACAAGACGGCCGCGGTTGGCGATCATCCGTATCTTGCGGCTGCGCTCCATATTTCGGATCCGGGCACCGACCAGCCCGGTGACATGTTCGAGTCCGTGGTGCGCCGAGTCCTCGGCGGCATGCTGACGCCGGAGTGACTGCGACGTGGCGGTGTGGCCTCTGATAGACATAGCCCGCGTCGGATCCTGATGGCAGGACGCTACCGCCCGTCAAGGTTGATGTTCTCGCCTTGGGCGGGCGAGATACACGTCAGCACCTCGCCGTCGATGCACCGGCCTCGGCAGCGTATCTGCACGAGGACGAATCCGTAATTTCTCGTAGTCCAGGTGATTACAGTGTTGGCGGCGAGGGTGGGGCGCCATACTTGCTCGGTCTGGACTTCGAGGTGTCTCGGTGCTCATCAGGGCGTCGAGGAACATTGACAGCAGTCCGCGCAGTCCGATGGATGTCTACGGGCAACGATTCAACAGATGCCCGTCGCAGGTGGATGCGTGCCGGCAACAGAGCGCAGGGTTGTTACTCGATCGCGTCAGCCTGTAAACGGGTGATCTGGCTGTTGAGGAAACGCTGTTCGGGAATGTTTGTGCACAGCCTGCTCGCGGTCCTGAACGCCTCCAGCGCCTCTTCCCGGCGGCCGCAGGCTTCGAGGAGGGGAGCCCGTACTGCGTGCAGGCGGTGACTTCCGCTCATACGCGGATCGTTGAGGAGCGGTTCCACCATGCTCAATGCGCTCACCGGCCCCTGTGTTTCGCTGACGGCCACCGCGTAGTTCAAGGTGACGGCCGGCGACGGAGCGACATGGGCAAGCATGGCGTACAGCTCTGCGATCTGCTCCCACTCGGTGTCCTCCCAGCCGGGAGCCTCCGCGTGCACCGCCGAGATCGCGGCCTGTAGCTGGTAGGCGCCCACCGGACCTGTGGGCAGTGCCCGTTCGATGAGCTCGATCCCCTCGGCTATCACTTCCTGATCCCACAGGGAGCGGTCTTGATCCCTGAGCGGTATCAGGTCGCCGCGTACCGTGACGCGCGCAGGCCGACGCGCTTCGCTGAGCAGCATCAGGGCGAGCAGCCCGGCCGTCTCCGTTTCATCGCGGAACGCCTCGTACAGGAGGCGCGCCAAGCGGATCGCCTCGGTCGTGACCGCATCGTCGAGCAGTTGTTTCCCGTCAGCGCGGCTGTGTCCGGCGGTGTACATCAGGTACAGCGCGTGCATCAGAGCTGGAAGTCGCTCTTTCGGTGATGCGGGTGGCGGGAATCTTCTGTGGTGCAGGTCGATGGCCGCCTTGGCTCGACTGATTCGCTGACCGGCGGTGGAGGAAGGAATAAGGTGTACGGCGGCGATCTGCTTGGTGGTGAGCCCGAGCACCGTCCTCAAGGCGAGCGTCACCTGTGACTCCGGCGTCAGCGCTGGATGGCAGCACAGGGCCAGGACTTCCAGGGAAGCATCCTGGTTCTCGACCATCGATTCAGCTGCGACCGCGTGATAGGCCTGCTCCGACGTGAAGACGTGTCGTTCGCGATCTCGTCGCGCAGCGTCCCGGCGTCGGGCATCGATGAGGCGTCGCGATGCCACGCGCAGCAGCCAGCCTCGGGGTTTCTCCGGCACGCCTCTCCCGGGCCACTGACGGGATGCCTCGATCAGGGCCTCCTGCACGGCATCCTCGCAGGCGGCGAAGTCGCCATACCTCCGAATGAGCGCAGCGAGGATGTGTGGCGTCTCGCGCCGCCACACATCCTCGCCGACCGTGGTAGTCATTCGCTGCTGTCGCCTCCGGGCCACATGACGGGCCGCAGTTCGACCGTCTCACCCGGCCCGGCGAACCCTGCGACAATCTCCTCGGCGCGGCTCGGTGAGTCGACGTCGATCATGAAAAAGCCGGCCAGGTGCTCCTTGCTCTCCGCGTAGGGGCCGTCGCTGGAGGTGGGTTCCCCGGCCTGCCAACGGTAGAGCTTCGATGCGGCTGGGTCTCCGAGCGCTTCGCCGCCGAGCAACTCGCCACGCTCCTGCATCTGACCGAGCAGGGACTCGAAGTCGGCGTTCATCCTCTCGCGCTGTGCCTGCGGCAGCGCCTGGTGCTCTGCCAGGTAGTCACCGGTCGGGTTGCCCCAGGGCTGGGGATTCGAGTGGATTAGGATCACGTACTTCATCGGTCTGCCTTTCGTCGAGAGCCGCCTCTCGGCCCTTCTAGTCTGACATCGGAGCCGGTCGATCATCTTTCGACACGATCCGAAAATCGAGGCGCATCAGACTTTCTCTGCAACCGGTCACGGCCCTCGTGTTGTCGGTAGCCCACTTCAACCGAGGTACGTGGCGCCCTCGACAGGTCCCAGAGTCAGGTGTCGAAATCGTGAGGCCGGGGTCGACCTATGAGTGCACTTGTCAGCAGACCTCAGGAGGAACCCATGACCGGCAACCATCCGCTGCTTCGCGCACTGTCGATGCAGGTGGAGCGAGTTCCCCACATCCTCGTCGGACTGTCGGAGAGCGAGCTCCGCCAATCCGTCGTGCGGTCGGGGTGGTCTCCGCTCGGCATGAGCGTCCATGTACGAGAGGGAGTGCGTTTCTTTCCGGACGAGATCATGGCCGGCAACGCTCCCAGCTACTCCGTACCCGGCGACTTCGAAGTCGATCCCGGTCTCAACGGCACTGAGGTGCTGGAGCGGTTCGAGCGCGTCGCCACATCCGCGCTCGAGGGGTGTTGTGCCATCTTCCAGAACCGGGCGCGTAAGCAGTCGAGAAGGGCTGCAACGCTATCCGGTTTTCGGGGTCGGCGGGCTCGCCTGATATGGCTGCACTCGACGATGCTGTCGTTGACCGCAGCCGCCACCGTGTCGTCGTTTCGTACAGGTCGATGCGGTCGAGCGCATCGGCGACGCCGCTGGGAGCAGCGATCACCCCGATCAGGAATCGGGCGTTGACGCGCAGCCTCACGTACGGCGAGCCTTCGCCGATCCGCTGGATGGCGCACACGAGACGGCGCAGTGCGGCGGCGCCGGCGATCTTCGGTGGCGGCGGTACCGGATTCGGCGGGGGCTGCCGAACCGCCCACTGTGGGCAACTTCCCCCTACCGGGGCCTTCGAGCGCGAGGGCCTTCTCGTCTAGCCCTGGCCACCAGCGCATCGCGCAGCTCGGTGTAGAGGTTGAGCGGCTCGGGCCCGACTCCAGCTTTGCGGTGTGCCGCGGTCGCGGAACAACAGCTGGAACACCCCGGCCCCGGAGCCCGGTGCCGAGTCCCCGTCCCCGCCCCCGGTCAGGTCGCCAGACAGCTCGGACCGAGCAACGCCTTCAGATAGCCATCAGCGCCGACGACGGCGCACCGTGCGCCCGTTCCCGCATCGCGAGAATCAGCCATCGTTCCGCTCTGACTCAGTTCACGTGGAGAACGGTTGCTCACCAACATAATCCGTGTCGTGATCTAGACTGCGGTGGGCGACTGGCGATAGGTGGATCACCACCAGGGAGCCATTGACAGCGAAGCGTCGTCCGCCTGGGTGCTTCACCGAAATCGGTGAAGGGCCTGACTGTGATAGACGTACGCCCAGCGCATTACGGTGACGCCGCAACGATCCTCCGGATACGCCATGCTGCCGAAGACTGGTTGGCTGGAAGAGGAATCGACCAGTGGCCTCCTCGGGAGATTCCGCTCGCGACTGTCCGGGAACAGATCGATCGAGGTGAGTTCGTCGTCGCACGCTACGCATCGAATGGTCCTGTGGTGGCGGCGATGAGGTTGATGTGGTCGGATCCAGCGATCTGGAGACACGAGGACGCATTCGCCGGTTATGTCCACGGGTTGGTGATCGATCGCGACCATGCCGGGCGAGACCTTGGACGCCATCTCCTCGAATGGGCAGCGCAGGAGGCGACGATGGCAGGCGCGAACAGGTTGCGCCTCGATTGCGCCGAAACGAATCCCGCACTTCGCCGCTACTACAGACGGTGCGGTTTCCGTGAGGTCGGTCGACGAGATTTCGACGCCTTCAGCGTCACACTGTTCGAACGACCACTGACATGACAGACGGAGGCCGCTCAGCAGTTCGGCGTGCGGATCTGCCGAACGAGTGGGTTCGGCGTCGGTCTCGCATCCCGGCCGGGCCGGTACCGGCGGCATATTCAGGTTCTCATTCCAGCGTCCCCGCTTTGCGTGAGAGAAGCGTTGAACCGTGTGCACGAAGGGAGTTGGTCGGGTGGAGCCCGAGTCGTCGGGGATGTCGATCGAGCTACACCTACGGCGCGACCGCGGGGGCGGGGGCGTCGATCGCCAGCTTTACGCCGATTGCACCGAGGAGTGTGCCGGTGACCCATTTCTGCCATCGCATCCACGTCGGCTTGCCTTGTAGGAACGTGGCGACTGAGCCTGCGGCGACAATGATCGCGCCGTTCACCGCGACGCCAACGAGGATCTGAATCGCGCCGAGTTGAAAACCTTGTGCGACGATGCTGCCTGCGGCCGGGTCGATGAACTGCGGGATGAGCGCGAGGTAGAGGATCGCGACCTTTGGGTTGAGGATGTTCGTCAGGAGTCCCATGCGGAAAAGCTTGCCGAACGAGTCCCGTGGAAGTTCATCCGTCTCGAACAGGGATTTCCCACCCGGGCGAAGCGTCTTGTATGCGAGCCAGAGGAGATACAGGGCGCCCGCGACCTTCAGGGCGATGAACAGCCACGGAACGACGAGAAACACTGCCGCAAGTCCCAGGTTCGCCATCACCATGTACACCACGAAACCAACCGCGGTCCCGGACAGCGACATCATCCCGGCACGCCACCCCTGGCTGATGCTGCGAGAGACCAGATACATCATGTTCGGCCCGGGGGTGAGGGCGAGCCCAAGCTCGATGATCGCGATACCGGCGGCGGCGGACAACGAGATCATGCACGCTTCTTTCAACAGGTGGGTTGCGAGCAGCATCCCCTGATGCCGAACTACACAAATGTAGTCTCGAAACGAGAACAGTTCGGCCGGGAGGGAGCACCCGTCGCCACCCACGCTTGTCGATTCTCTGCCGGAGCGCGAAGGTCCTCGGTCACACGCAACCCGACGGTGAATCCGATACCCCTCATCGAGCGGTGTCTGGGCAACACATGGAGATCCCAACAGAATTGGGCGGCCTTGCTCCCTGGCCGCGCCCGGTCAGGTCGCCAGACAGCTCGGACCGAGCAACGCCTTCAGATCACCCATCAGCGCCGACGAGGGTTCGACCCGCAGACTGTCGTCGAGTCGGAGAACCGTCACCTTGCTGCCGGTGATCAGCCGCACGTTCACATCAGCCGTCCCCGGATGGCGGGTGAGCACATTCTTCAGCGCCCCGACCTTGTCGGGCGTGCACAGCCGCGTCGGCATCGACACCGACACCGGTTTCGCGACGCCGATCTGGGACAGGTCCGGTACGGCGAGATCGTTGGCGATCAACGAGATGCGATCGTCGCGGACGGAGACTCGTGCTTTGACGAGCACTACCGAGTCCTCGACGACATCCATCCCGTAGACCGCATAAGCCTGCGGGAAGAACAGGACCTCGATACCGCCGGTGAGGTCTTCGAGCTGAGCCGACGCCCACGCAAGACCGTTCTTGTTGATCCGCCGGTTCACCGACGCGAGGATGCCGCCGACGGTGACCTGCGTACCGTCCTTGAATCCGCCTTCGAGGATCGCCGGGATGTGCGTGTCGGACTGGGCCGCGAGCACGTGCTCGACACCGTTGAGCGGATGCCCGGAGACGTATAGGCCGAGCATTTCGCGTTCGAGGGCAAGACGGTGCTTGGTATCCCACTCCTCGTCGGGGATCTTCACGTTGAACACCGACGCGACGGATTCGTCGGCGTCGGCGCCACCGAATAGGTCGAACTGGCCGATGGCCTCGGCCTTCTTGGTGCTCATCACCGCGTCGATGGCGTCGGCGTGGACGAGCATCAATCCCTTGCGGGGATGACCGAGCGAGTCGAAACCGCCTGCTTTGATGAGAGATTCGGTGACCTTCTTCGAGCAGGCGACCGTGTCGATCTTGTCGAGGTAATCGGAGAAGTCGGTGAACCGCCCCTTCTCCTCGCGGGCCTTGATGATCGAGGCCACGACGTTGGTGCCCACGTTGCGCACCGCACCGAGGCCGAACCGGATGTCCTCGCCCACCGACATGAAGTTGGTGTGCGACTCGTTGACGTCCGGGGGCAGCACGGTGATGCCCATCTTGCGGCAGTCGGACAGGTAGATCGCGGCCTTGTCCTTGTCGTCGCCGACGGAGGTGAGCAGACCCGCCATGTACTCGGCCGGGTAGTTCGCCTTGAGGTACGCCGTCCAGAAGGAGACGAGACCGTAACCGGCCGCGTGCGACTTGTTGAACGCGTAACCCGCGAACGGGAGGATCGTGTCCCACAGGGCCTTGACCGCCGGCTCGGAGAAGCCGTTCTTCAGCATGCCTTCGCGGAAGCCCGCATACGCTTCCTCGAGCACCGAGAGCTTCTTCTTACCCATGGCGCGCCGGAGGATGTCGGCCTGCCCGAGCGAGTAACCGGCCACCTTCTGAGCGATCTGCATGATCTGCTCCTGGTAGACGATCAGACCGTAGGTGTCGGCGAGGATCTCCTTGAGCGGTTCCTCGAGCTCGGGATGGATCGGCGTGACCTGTTGGCGGCCGTTCTTACGGTCGGCGTAGTCGTTGTGCGCGTTCATGCCCATCGGGCCGGGGCGGTACAACGCGAGGACTGCGACGATGTCCTCGAATCCGGTGGGCTGCATGCGGCGCAGCAGATCGCGCATCGCGCTGCCGTCGAGCTGGAACACGCCGAGGGTGTCGCCGCGCGCGAGAAGTTCGTAGGTCGCCGGATCTTCGAGCGGAAGAGTGTCGAGATCGAGATCGATCCCGCGGTTGACCTTGATGTTCTCGATCGCGTCACCGATCACCGTGAGGTTGCGCAACCCCAGGAAGTCCATCTTCAGCAGGCCGATGGCCTCGCACGACGGGTAATCCCAGCCGGTGATGATCGCGCCGTCCTGCGCACGCTTCCACAGCGGGATCGCGTCCATCAGCGGCTCGGACGACATGATCACCGCGCAGGCGTGCACGCCGGCATTACGGATCAGGCCTTCGAGGCCCTTCGCGGTCTCGTAGATCTTCCGCACGTCGGGGTTCGAGTCGATCAGCGCGCGGACCTCGACGGCTTCCTTGTACCGCTCGTGGTTCGGATCGGTGATGCCGGACACCGAGATGTCCTTCGCCATGATCGGCGGCGGCAGCGCCTTGGTGATCTGGTCCGCGATCGCGAAGCCCGGCTGCCCGAACTGCACACGGGCGGAGTCCTTGATCGCAGCCTTGGTCTTGATGGTGCCGAACGTGATGACCTGCGCGACCTTGTCGGTCCCCCACTTCTCCGAGGCGTACCGCACCATTTCACCGCGGCGGCGGTCGTCGAAGTCGATATCGATATCGGGCATCGACACACGTTCGGGGTTGAGGAATCGCTCGAACAGCAGTCCGTGCGGGATGGGATCGATGTTGGTGATGCCCATCGCGTAGGCGACGAGCGAACCTGCCGCCGAACCACGACCGGGTCCGACGCGGATACCGACCTCCCGCGCGTGACTGATCAGGTCGCCGACGACGAGGAAGTAGGCCGGGAAGCCCATCTCGTTGATGACGCCGATTTCGTAGTCGGCGCGCGCGAGGTACTCCTGCGGCGGACCGGACGGGAACCGGCGATCCAGCCCGCGCATCACCTCGTAACGCAGGAAACTCTCCTGGGTGTGACCTTCGGGCACCGGGAAGATCGGCATGCGGTCGCGGTGTGTCCAGACGTCGTCGTACGGCTGCACGCGCTCGCCGATCAGCACCGAGTTGTCGCACGCCCCGGGCACCTCGGCGTCCCAGATGGCGCGCATCTCGTCGGCGGACTTGAGGTAGTAGCCGTCGCCGTCGAACTTGAACCGGGTGGGGTCGGAGAGCGTCTTGCCGGTCTGGATGCACAGCAGCGCTTCGTGGTTCTCCGCGGCGTCCTTGGTGACGTAGTGGCAGTCGTTGGTGGCCAGCGGCGGGATGCCGAGCTTGTTGCCGATCTCGAGCAGACCCTCACGCACGCGGCGTTCGATGGACAGACCGTGGTCCATCAGTTCGAGGAAGAAATTGTCCTTGCCCCAGATCTCCTGCCACTTCGCGGCAGCCTCGAGAGCTTCGCGGTCGTGGCCCAGCCGCAGCCGGGTCTGGATCTCGCCGGACGGGCAGCCGGTGGTGGCGATGATGCCCTCGGCGTGAGACGCGATGAGTTCTTCGTCCATGCGCGCCCACTTGCCCAGCTGACCCTCGATGGAGGCCAGCGAGGACAACTTGAACAGGTTCCGCAGTCCGGTCGCGTTCTCGGCGACCATCGTCATGTGGGTGTAGGCACCGGAGCCGGAGACGTCGTCGGACTTCTGGCTCGGGTCGCCCCACTTGACGCGTTTGGTGTCGAACCGGGATCCGGGTGCGACGTACGCTTCGATGCCGATGATCGGCTTGATGTCGTACTTCTTGGCGACGTTGTAGAACTCGCTGGCACCGTACATGTTTCCGTGGTCGGTCATTCCGACCGCCGTCATCCCCAGCCGCTGTGCCTCGGCGAACAACGGGCCGACCTTTGCGGCGCCGTCGAGCATCGAGTACTCGGTGTGGTTGTGCAGATGAACGAACGAGTCAGCCACGCGTGCCTCTCCCGGGATGTCTGTGGGCAACGACGAGTCTAAGCCGCGCTACCGACAGGTCCGACCATGGCGCGCCCGCGACGTGCGCGGATCAGCGCATCCGTGCTGTACACCACAAGCGCCACCCAGATCAGGACGAAGCCGATCCACCGCGACGCCGGCATGTCCTCGTGGAGAACGAACACACCCCACGCCATCTGCAGGCTCGGTGTCAGGTACTGCAACATGCCCAGCGTCGCGAGCGGAACCCGTTGGGCCGCAGCACCGAAGAGCAGCAACGGCACCGCGGTGACGATGCCGGCGGATACCATCAGTGCGGTGTGACCGGCGCCGAACCCGATGAACGTGCCGGTGCCCGTCACAGCGAGAAAGATCACGTACGCCAGAGCGAACGGAGCCGCGACGACACCTTCGCCGGCCAGTGACGTCCGTGGATCGAGCGGCACGACCTTCTTGACGACTCCGTACAGCGCGAACGACAGCGCGAGGGTCAGCGCCAGGACGGGGGGTCGCCCGTAGTCGACGGTGATGACGAGCACCGCGCACACCGCGAGAACCAGCGCACCGATCTGCGCGGGCCGCAGTCGCTCCCGGAAGAACAGGACGCCGAACAGCACGCTCACGAGCGGATTGATGAAGTACCCGAGTGCGGTTTCGACGACGCGCCCCGATGTCACCCCGTAGATGTAGGTGCCCCAGTTGACCGCGATCGCCGCAGACGCCGCGGCGACGAGCGCCCAGGTGCGGAGCGGCAGTCCCCGCAGCGTACGGAGTTTTCCCATCACGGCGAGCACGATCACCATGAGCAGCAGCGTCCACAGCACCCGGTGCGCGAGGATCTCGATGGCACCGGCCGGCGCGAGCAGGCCGAAGAAGGCAGGAAACATTCCCCAGGACAGGTACGCACCAAGACCGCACAGCACACCGGTGCGCAGGGCGGGAGCAGTCGGCCGGTTCACCAGCACACCGTACGACTACGAAGGCCCGGCCACATCCGAGGGGCCGGTGATGTCAGGGTTCGGCGTCGTCCGGACCGGGCACGACAGATGCGACGTGCTCGGGCAGCAGCGGAGTCAGCGAGAACCGTCCCGCGACCGCGTCGGAAGGAAGCACTTCCACCGCGCGTACCGCCGGATCGTCGGCGGCCGCGCGCAATTGTCCGGGAGTGCCTCGCACGGCGACACCCACGACGCAGTCGCAGCCTGCCGTGAGGCGGTCCGCCGAGGCGGCGGCGATCCGCGCGGCGCGGTCCGATCCGGCCGCCTGCAGCCGTAACCGTCCCGCGGCGACCCGCGGCGCCGAGCGCAGAGCGTCCGGATGCGCCGACACGACGACCGGCACCAGCGGTGTCTGTACCCGGTCGATCGGGACCCGGAAGAGCACCTGAGCGATCCGCAGGTCCCCTGGGAGAGCAGCGACGTCGTCGATGCCCATCTCCCGCTCGAACGAGATCAGGCCCCAGTGCTCGCCGTCCGTCTCCCGTTCCGCTTCCGCCAGGCTCGTCTCGGCGCGCGCGAGGTACTCGCCGACAAGTTCACCATTGTCGGGCCCGAGACCGTCGCTGCGTACCGACGCGGGCCGTACCGGGGAGAGCCATCCGGCGAGCAGCACCGCGAGTACGAGGACTGCGACGGCAGCCCACGGAAGCGCGCGCCTCATCGGTCAGGCGTTGCGGAGCACATCGAGCGCGTGTTCCAGGTCTGCCGGGTACTTACTCTCGATCTCGATCCAGTTCCCCTGGGTCGGATGCGCGAACCCCAGCGACTTGGCGTGCAGCCACTGCCGTTCCAGTCCCAGCTTGGCGGCCAGGCGCGGGTCGGCGCCGTACGTGAGGTCGCCGCAACAGGGGTGCCGCAGCGCGGAGAAGTGCACGCGGATCTGGTGGGTACGCCCGGTCTCGAGATGCACGTCGAGCAGGCTCGCGGCCTGGAACGCTTCGATGGTGTCGTAGTGGGTGACACTGGGTTTGCCGTCCGCGGCGACGGTGAACTTCCAGTCGCTGCTCCGGTGCCGGCCGATGGGGGCGTCGATGGTGCCGCTGCTCGGATCCGGATGTCCCTGCACGAGCGCGTGGTAGCGCTTGTCGATCGTGCGTTGCTTGAAGGCGCGCTTGAGCACGGTGTAGGCACGTTCCGACGTGGCGACGACCATCACGCCCGAGGTTCCCACGTCCAGGCGGTGCACGATGCCCTGCCGTTCGTGCAGGCCGGAGGTGGAGATGCGGAAGCCTGCGGCGGCGAGACCACCGATGACGGTCGGGCCGGTCCAGCCCACGCTGGCGTGGGCGGCGACCCCGACGGGCTTGTCGACTGCGACGATGTCGTCGTCGGCATACAGAATCTCCATGCCCTCGACGGGCTGTGCCTCGATAGTCAGCGGGCGCGGCGGTTCGGGGAGTTGCACCTCGAGCCACGACCCGGCCGGGAGACGATCGGATTTGCCGACGGGAGCGCCGTCGACGAGGACGGCACCTTCCTCGGTGAGTGCGGCGACGGCGGTGCGGGACAAACCGAGCAGACGGGCGAGGCCCGCGTCGACACGCATCCCGTCGAGCCCGTCGGGTACGGGCATCGACCGGGTTTCCCTCACTGGCGGGTTTCCTTTCCTTTGGCTGCGGATGCGGTCGGTGTGCTGCCGGTCGGCTCGATCCCGAACACGGTGAGCGCCACGAGCAGCACTGCTCCGCACACGATGGCTGAATCTGCGACGTTGAACACCGGCCACCATCCGACCGAGACGAAGTCCACCACGTGGCCCTGGAGGGGGCCGGGCGCACGGAAGAGTCGGTCGGTGAGGTTGCCGAGCGCCCCGCCGAGCACGAGACCGAGGCCGAGTGCCCACCAGCGCGACCGCAGGGTGCGTCCGATCTTCACCACACCGATCACCACGCCGATCGCGACGAGCGTGAGCAACCAGGTCATGCCCGTGGCCATGGAGAAGGCCGCGCCGGGGTTGCGCACGAGCGTGAGGGTCACCGTGTCGCCGACGATGGAGATCGGATCGGCGGGATCGATGTAGTGGACGGCGAGAACCTTCGTCACCAGGTCCGCGACGTAGATCAGGATCGCGAGGCCGAAAAGGGCGCGCGTCGCGGGACGACCGACCGGGCCGCGTGCCGTGTCCGGCACCGGTGTCTGTGCGGTGTCGGAGGTGGGAGTGTCCTCCACCCTCGGCACAGCAGGATCGGCCTCGGGATCGGGCCGGGAAGCTTCGTCAGTCACCGTTCCATCATCCCCTACCCGCACGAGCGGGCGGGCACCCCTCCCGCCGTGGCTACCCTGGGGATGTGCCTGTGCTGTCCAGATTCCCTCACCCGAGGCCGTATGCCCTCGCTGCCGCTCTTTCACTCGCCGCGTTCGTCACCGGATGCGGCGATTCTTCGGGAGGAGCCCCTGCTACGCCCGCGGCGACATCCTCCGAGGTGACGGTGCCGGTGTCCACGGTGACCACCACCGTTTTGGAGGCCGGAAGCGAACCCCGCGCGGTGGTGCGGATCGCGCCGGTGGCCGGAGAGGAGCAGAGCGTCGTGCTGACCACCCGATCCGAGGTGTTCCAGCAGATCGACAGCGAGCCCCGTCAAGATTTCTCGACACCGGAAGTCACCCTCCCTCTCACCGCGTCGGTCACCCAGGCGGTGTCGGACAGTCAACCGAGCACTCTCGTCGACATCGCTCTCGGTGAGGCGTCGTCGCCCGATCCGATGCTGAGTTCGGCGCTCGCCGACGCCGCGGGTTCCCGGGCGGGTCTGACCGTGGGCCCCAGCGGCGCGGTCAGCGCGCTCCGCTTGGCTCCGTCGGTGGACACGGCGAACGTCGCCCGTTCCGCCATCGAGCAAGCCTTCTACCAGTCCGTGTACCGCATGGTCTCGTTCCCGGACGCCGAGATCGGCGTGGGGGCGGTGTGGCAGATCCATCAGCAGGTGATGAGCGCCGGCGTCACCATCGACCAACTGAGCACTGCGACGCTGGTGTCCCGAGAGGACGAGCGTCTCACGGTGGATGTCCGGGTCGAACAGACACCGAAGGGCCGGGAGTGGATGCTGCCCAACGGTCAGGGCCAACTCGACATCGAGCACTACACGATGGCCGGGGAAGGCACCGTGACACTCGACCCGATGCTTCCGCTGCCCGTCGACGGGTCGCTGGTCCTGTCCGGTGAGCAGGTCTACGTCGACCCCGAAGGCACCACCCGGCTCGCCCAGTCGCAGGTCGACCGAGTGGAATGGCACACCCCCGAGAACTGATCCCTCCCTACAACGAAAAACGGTGCCCTACGCGGAAATCCGCGTAGGGCACCGTTCTGTGCCGAACCCTTGTATCAGGGGCAGGCAGGGGTCTGCAGCTGTGCGGCCGCGACGATGCCGCAAGCGTTGTTCTTCGACAGCTTCCAGACACCGTCCTCGGCAACGAAATCGACGGTGCCGGTGGCAACCTGATCGCCGAGCTGGGTCTCGATGCCGGCGGTCGCGGTTCCGTTCTCGTTGTCGTTGACGTCGATGATGGTGATCACCGCGCCGGCCTGCTTCGCGGCGACGGCAACCTGATCGATGAGCGTCGGATCGAGCTCGGCGCCCTGGACGAGGTCGGACTTCTCCTCGGCCGGCACGTTCTCGTCGAATGCGCGGTCGAGCGAGGCCTGCAGTTCCTCGGGGGTCGGGACGGGCGGGTAGTCCGCGACGACCTCGGTCGTCGTGGTTGCCGTCGTGGTCTTCGCGGTGGTCTCGGTGCTACCTCCGTCATCCGAACTGCAGGCGGACATCGTGAGGGCGGCGGCGAGCGCCACCGTGGCCACGGTGATCTTGCGAAGCTTCAACTTGTCGTCCTTCTCGTTTCTCGGTCGTGCACGAGTTTTCGTGCCCGGTTCATCCGGTTGCGATCGCCCGCAACAGTACCCGGCGGTAGTAAGAACACCATGAGGGTAGCGAGAACCGGTGTCAGTTCAAGCTCGCCAGTGGATCTGCCACCTCGAGTTCCGAATCGTCTTCGGGAAGTGTACGAGCAGGTCCGGGCCCCGTCGACCTGGTCTCGAATCGCACGGTCACGACACCGTGGCCGGCCCCCTGGACCCATCCGTGCCCGTATCGGGGGTGGAACACATCGGTTCCCGGACGCCACCGGTCCGCGTGCACGGGCAGGCTCGCCGGCACATGATCGTCCTCGGCGGTGATCTCCGCCGGATCGCTCTCCATCCGGTCGAGTTCCGGGAAGAGCGTGTCCTGGGCCGCGGCGGACAGACCGGCGTACCCGACCCCGACGAGACGGATCGGGCCGATGTCGAGCGGGTCGAGCGTCAGTCGCTGCGCAGCAGCGGTCAGCACCTGTAGGTCCTCGGTGGCGTACGACAGCGTCGACGACCGGGTCAGCACGGACATATCGGCTTTTCGCAGTTTGAGCACGACCGTGCGCGCCGCGCGGCCGTCCTTGCACAGGCGGCTGTGCGCGGCGAGCGCACTCGCGGAGATGGCGCGTCGCAGGTCCGGAAGCGCGACGATGTCGGTGGCATAGGTGGTTTCGGCACTGATCTGTTTCGCCTCCGCGCGCTCGGCGACGGGCCGGTCGTCGTGCCCGTTCGCGAGACGGTGCAGGCCGGGACCCACGGTTGGCCCGAGGATGGACGCGGCCTCCGCGACGGGCAGCGCCGCGAGATCACCGATGGTCTCGATGCCGAGTTTGCGCAACCGCTCCTCGGAGACCGGGCCGATCCCCCACAGCTTCCGCACCGGAAGACCGTGCAGCAGTGCGAGTTCCTCCTCCGGGCGCACGACGAGAAGACCGTCGGGCTTGGCCAGTCCCGACCCGATCTTGGCGATCTGCTTGCCGGAACCCGCCCCGATGGAGGCCACCAGGCCGGTGCGCTCGCGCACGTGCTCGCGCAGTTGCGTACAGAACCGTTCGACCTCGTCGGCGGAGGTTCCGGCGAGCGCAACGGGTTCGGCGAACGCCTCGTCGAGAGAAAGTGTCTCTAGCACCGGGACGTGCTCGCGCAGGGTCTCGAACACGACCGAACTCAGGTGGTGATAGACGACGCCCCGCGGCGGCAACACCACCGCCGAAGCCCCGATGAGCCGACGCGCGCGGCTCATCGGCATGGCAGAACCTGCACCGTACACCCGCGCTTCGTAGCTGGCCCCCGCCACGACACCGCGTGCGCCGAGCCCACCGACGAGCACCGGCCGACCCCGCAGGGTCGGCCGGGTCAGTTGCTCGGCGGACGCGAAGAACGCGTCGAGGTCCAGGTGCAGAACCCAGCGCCGGCTCACGGAGGCGGGCACGTCTCCAGGTTAGAGGCTCACACCGACGTGCCCGCTCCCCGCCCGCCTTCGCTCACGCCTTGGTGATGGACGCGCGGACCCCTTCACCCAGTTCGATCGCGTCCGGGCCGGCGGTGCCGAGTTCGAACGTCGTCGCAAGCACCTCACCGGCGATCAGGTCGCGATGCCGGGCCGCCCATTCGGCGCGCTCGGCGGGAACCTCGAACTGCACCGAGATCCGGTCGGACACATCGAGGCCGAGATTCCGGCGAGCATCCTGCAGTTCGCGGACGCGGTCCTTGGCCCAGCCCTCTGCTTCGAGTTCCTCCGTCACAGCCGTGTCGAGGACGACGAGCCCGTTGCCGTCGGGCAGTGCCGCAGTCGATTCCGGCTCGGCCGCGACGAGCCTGCGGGTGTACTCCTCGGGCAGCAACTCGATGCCCGCCGCGGTGACGACGCCGTCCGCGGACTCCGTCCAATCGCCGGCCTTGACGGCCTTGATGACCTTCTGCACGTCCTTGCCGAGTCGCGGACCGGCAACTCGCGCGTTCACCACCACCTCGAAGCGCCCTTGGGCCTCCACGTCGTCGGTGAGCACGACCTGCTTGACGTTCACCTCGTCCTTGATCAGGTCAACGAACGATTCGAGGTGCGAGGACCCCGGTGTCGCCACCGTGACCACCGGCAGTGGCAGCCGCACGCGCAGGTGCTGGGCCTTGCGCAGCGACAGCACCGTCGAGCAGACACCACGGACCTCGTCCATGGCGGTGACGAGTTCCGGATCGGCGGGCAGTTCGTCCGCTGTGGGCCAGTCGGCGAGATGCACCGAGCGCTCACCGGTCAGTCCGCGCCAGATCACCTCGGTGGCCAGCGGAAGCAGCGGTGCCGCAAGCCGGGTCACCACTTCGAGGACGGTGTGGAGGGTGTCGATCGCGTCGCGGTCCTCGTCCCAGAACCGCGAGCGCGAACGTCGCACGTACCAGTTGGTCAGAGCGTCGCAGAACGTGCGCAACTCGTCGCACGCGCCTGCGATGTCCACGTTTTCGAGCGCGTCGGTGATGACGTCGCGGGTCTCGGCGAGCTTGGCGAGGATGTAGCGGTCGAGCACGTTCGACGAGTCGGTCCGCCACGTGCCCGGCGTCGAGGCGTACAGCTGCAGGAAACTCCATGCGTTCCACAGCGGCAGCAGCGCCTGGCGCACGCCTTCGCGGATGCCCTGTTCGGTGACGACCAGGTTGCCGCCGCGCAGGATGGGCGACGACATGAGGAACCACCGCATGGCGTCGGAGCCGTCGCGGGAGAAGACCTCGTTGACGTCGGGGTAGTTGCCCTTCGACTTGCTCATCTTCAGGCCGTCCTCGCCGAGGACGATGCCGTGGGCAGCAACGGTTTTGAACGCCGGACGGTCGAACAGTGCCGTGGCGAGCACGTGCAGCGTGTAGAACCACCCGCGGGTCTGCCCGTTGTATTCGACGATGAAGTCACCGGGGAAGTGCGAGTCGAACCAGTCGGTGTTCTCGAACGGGTAGTGCACCTGCGCGAAGGGCATCGAGCCCGACTCGAACCAGCAGTCGAGCACCTCGGGAACCCGGCGCATCGTCGACGCGCCCGTCGGATCGTCCGGGTTGGGCCGGGTGAGCAGATCGATCATCGGCCGGTGCAGATCGTCGGGGCGCACGCCGAAGTCGCGCTCGAGGTCGTCGAGCGAGCCGTAGACGTCCACCCGCGGATACTCCGGATTGTCCGACACCCAGACCGGGATCGGGCTGCCCCAGTAGCGGTTCCGGCTGATGTTCCAGTCGCGTGCGCCTTCGAGCCACTTGCCGAACTGGCCGTCGCGGATGTGCTCGGGCACCCAGGTGATCTGCTTGTTCAGTTCGACCATGCGGTCGCGGAACTCGGTGACGGCGACGAACCACGACGGGACCGCCATGTAGATCAGCGGCTGGCCGGACCGCCACGAGTGCGGGTACGAGTGCTCGATCGTCTCGTGGCGCAGCAGCTTTCCGGAAGCCTTGAGGTCCTTGATGATGACGGGGTTGGCGTCGAAGACCTGCAAGCCCTCGTACGGCGGCACCATCGAGGTGAACTTGCCGCCCGGGTCGAGCGGCTGTACCAGCTCGATGCCGTTGCGCTGGCAGTACTCCATGTCCTCTTCACCGAAAGCCGGTGCGAGGTGGACGATTCCGGTACCGGAGTCGGTGGTGACGTAATCCGCGGCGATCACGTGGTGCGCGTTGTCGCGGCCCACGAAGAAGTCGAACGGCGGCTCGTAGGCGAGACCGACGAGATCCGCTCCGGTGTACTCGGCGAGCACCTCCGGCTCGTCGCCGAGTTCGCGGCTGTAATGAGCGAGCCGGTCCTTCGCGAGCAGATACGTCTTCGCGTCGTCGCCCTCGCCGGTCCGGACCGCGACGTAGGTGATGTCCGGATGGACCGCGATCGCGAGGTTGGACGGCAGCGTCCACGGCGTCGTGGTCCAGATCAGCGCGTTCGCGCCGTCGAGTTTGGTGCCCGGTGCGTGGAGCACCATGTCCACGGTGACGGCCGGGTCCTGGCGCATCTTGTAGGCATCGTCGAGCCGGGTCTCCTGGTTCGACAGGGGCGTCTGCTCGTACCAGCTGTAGGGCAGCACGCGGAAACCCTGATAGATCAGGCCCTTGTCGTACAGCGACTTGAACGCCCACATGACCGACTCCATGAAGTCCAGGTCCAGGGTCTTGTAGTCGTTGTCGAAATCGACCCAGCGAGCCTGCCGGGTGACGTAGTCGCGCCACTCCCCCGTGTAGCGCAGCACCGACTGCTTGCAGTAGGCGTTGAACTCGGCCAGACCCATCGTGTCGATCTGCGACTTGTCCGTGATGCCGAGTTGCTTCTCGGCTTCGAGTTCGGCCGGAAGGCCGTGGCAGTCCCAGCCGAAACGACGATCTACCCGCTTGCCGCGCATCGTCTGGAACCGCGGTACGAGGTCCTTGACGTACCCGGTGAGCAGATGCCCGTAGTGCGGCAGACCGTTCGCGAAGGGCGGGCCGTCGTAGAAGACGAAGTCCTCGGCGCCGTCGCGGTTGGTCAGCGAAGCCCGGAAGGTGTCGTCCTTCGCCCAGTAGGCGAGGACACGTTCCTCGAGGTCGGGGAAGTCGATGCTCGAATCACGTGGGAGTCCGAAGTCGACGCGGGGATACCCGGCGCCTGCTGCGGAAGTCTCCGTGGGTTCCGAGGGGTGACCCGGTGCGGCGTGATTCTCGGTCACAGCGTAGATACCTCCGTGCCTGGATGTTCGGCACGGGGACGATCACCGTGCCCTGCGCACGGTCACCGCGGTACCACCCCGCTTGCGCCGTTCCGTCCGGAACGGGCCACTCGTTCTCCGGGCTGTGACGGGCCCACCCGTTCGGTTCTACTGGGCGAGGCAACCCCGTGGGGTGCATCGCTGTTCTTCCGAAGGCTCCCCGGTGATGGCCGGATCGACGCCACCCCGCTACGCGAGGGTCCTGCTCGTACTTTCGAGTCTTGCTTCTCCCATTGTAGGGAGTGGTCAACCGTCGGAGGAATCCCGGTCTTCCCGGGGCTGCTTCCGCTTCCTCGAGGAGCGAGCCATGCGGGACGCGCCCTCTCGGGCCGGCGCGTTGCGCGCGCCGAGTGCGCTTGCCAGCAGGAGCACCGCTCCTGCCACGCACACCGCGATACAGCCCCAGGCCCACGCCACCGAACCGGTTATCAGTGCGATGACGAGAAGACCGAATCCGATCGCCGCGAGTACCAGCGTCACGACCAGCACGACGCTCCTCTCAACCGCGGGGCCTCACCGACCACCGAACCGGGTCAGTTGCTGCCCTTCGCAAAGGACGCAGAACCGAAGGACGACGAGTTGGACTGGTTGAACGCATCCTGGCCACCGTCGACGGGGACCGCGGAGCCACGCTGCTCGAGTTCCTCGAGCTGCGACTCCAGGTACGACTTCAGACGCACCCGGTACTCGCGCTCGAACGTCTTGAGCTGCTCGATCCGTCCTTCCAGCACCGAACGCTGCTGGTTGATCGTCGCCATGATCTCGGTGTGCTTCTTCTCGGCGTCGGCCTGCAGAGCGTCGGCCTTCTCCTTGGCCTGGCGCAGCTGAGTCTCGGAGCGGGTGCGCGCATCGGAGAGCATCGCGTCGGACTTCTGGCGCGCGTCGGCGATCATCGCCTCGCTCCGCGTCCGGGCGTCGGAGACGAGCTGCTCGGAGTTCGTCCGTGCGTTACGGACCAGCTCTTCGGCCTCGTTCTTGGCGTCGCCGGTGAGGCGGTCCGCCATTTCCTGGGCGAGTCCGAGCACCTTGGCGGCCTGCATGCTCGCATCGCCGGTCGTCGGTGCGGCAGCCGCCACCGGCGCGGGCGTGGGTGCCGGTTCGGGCTTCGGAGGCTCCACGGCACGCGTGGGCTCCGGCTTGGTCTGCTGCGGAGCCGGGGTGGACGAGGTCGAGCGCGGAGCCTTCTTGGCTTCGGCCAGTTCCTGGTCGAGCTCGGCCACGCGCTGACGCAGGTCGGCGTTCTCCTCGATCAGGGAGGTCAATTCCTGCTCGACGAGGTCGAGGAATGCGTCGACCTCGTCCTCGTTGTACCCGCGCTTCCCGATGGGGGGCTTGCTGAACGCGACATTGTGCACATCAGCTGGTGTCAGCGGCATGGAAGGGTCCCTTCACGCGTCAAATAAGCGGTCAAGCAGGCGTTCGGTGATATCGACAGTGCGTCACGCGTATCAAAACCCACTGTATCTGGCTTCCTATTCTGGCACATCGCGCTCGTCGCGAGGCCCGTGGCCGCGCCGAGTCGGCGCGTCATACGACTCCACCGCGGGGCAGGAAGGCCATCAGGAAGTACACGATGAACAGCAGGACCATGATCGACAAGTCGAGTCGGACACCTCCGAGGTTGAGCGGTGGGATCAACCGCCGCAACAACTTCACGGGTGGGTCGGTGACCGTGAAGATCGCCTCGAGTACCACCACGACGAATCCCGAGGGCTTCCAGTCCCGCGCGAAAGTTCTGATGAACTCGACGATGATCCGCCCGATCAGCAGAAGCCAAAAGATGAAGAGCAGAAACCAGAGCACCTCGAATACGGCCACGTTTCCACAATGCCCGACGAATACCACCTAGCCAAACCGAAACGCCCGGCCTGCAGTGATCTGCATCATGGCCGGGCGTGTTCGAGAGCCGCGAGGGAGCAGGCTCACACGGTCACTGCTGGTTGTAGAAGCCCGTTTCGGCGATGCGCTTGCGCTCTTCGGCAGACACGTCGATATCGGCGGGCGAGAGAAGGAACACTTTCGTCGCCACCTTGTCGAAAGAACCACGCAAGGCGAACGCAAGTCCGGCCGCGAAATCGACGAGGCGCTTCGCGTCGGCGTTGCTCATCTCCACGAGATCCATGATCACCGGCGTGCCGTCGCGGAACCGCTCACCGATCGTGCGTGCCTCCCCATAGTCACGGGGGCGCAGCGTGGTGATCTTCGACAACGGTCCACCTTCGTCGAACAGGGCGCCGCGACGGGGTTCCACGCGGTCGATTCGGTTTTCGGTACCCAGCGACGCCCGTGCCGGCACGCGTGCCGGGGCCACCGGCCGCGGAGCCCGCGCCGTGATCGGCTCCACGCGGGGAGCGCGCGGCGGGTCGTACTGGTGGTCGAAGTCGTCGTCCGCGAACTCGCGAACGTTGTCTTCCCGCCGAACCGGCGGGTAGTCGTCGCGACGCGACGGTGCATACGAGGAGTACGACGGTTCGCCGTAGTCGCGATCCCGCTCACGACGCGCGCTCGAAGGATCGTCGAGGTAGTCGTCCTCGTAATCCTCGAGCGGCACCATTCCGAAGTAGGCCTTGAACTTGTGGAGCGTGCTCATTCGATCGCCCTTCCCTCGCGCGGCGGTTCCCATCAGGCTATCGGCCGGGTACCCAGAACTGCCGTTCCGACACGCACGCAGGTCGATCCCCACCTCACCGCGTGTTCAAGATCACCCGACATGCCCGCCGAGAGTTCTGTTGCGCCGGGGTGTTCGGAGAGTAATTGTGTGTGCAGTTCGGCCAACCGGGCGAACGCCGCGTCCGGTTCCCACCCCAGCGGCGGCACACCCATCAGTCCCCCGAGTTCGAGTTCGCCGGCCGAGGCGACAGCGTCTGCGAGAGAACCGAGTTCGTCGGCGACGACGCCACCGCGCTCACGGTCGCCGTCGAGGCTGACCTGCAGCAACACTCGGACCGGCGTGGAACGCTCGCCCGAATCCTGAGCTGCGGCAACACCTTTGGCGAGCGCGGCAGCGAGCCTGATGCTGTCGACCGAGTGCACCGTGTGTGCCCAGCGCGCGACGGCGCGAGCCTTGTTCCGCTGGAGCCGGCCGATCATGTGCCACTCGACCTCGTCGGCCACCAGTTCACGGAACTCCGCGATCTTCGCCGCCGCCTCCTGCTCGCGGGATTCCCCGAACGCCCGGCATCCCAGTTCGTGCAGCAGCACTGCGTCGGTGACCGGAAAGTACTTGGTCACCACCAGCAGTGCGACCTCCGACGGATCGCGGCCCGCCGCACGGGCGGCGGCAGCGAGGCGCTCACGCACCGCGGCCAACCGCTCTGCGAGTTCCGCGCGACGGTCCTGTCGGGTTTGTTCGGCCGCACTCACGCGGTGTCCTCCTTCTCACCGCCCGCGGTGATGTTCTCGAGCCAGATCACCGACGCGAACCGCCCGGTGGGCGCACTGCGGCGGTGGCTGAACAGCGCCGGGTCCTCGATGGTGCAACGGGGGTCCTCGGCGATCGAGGTGACACCGTGGTCGACCAACTGCTTCCGCAGGCCCGCACGCAGATCGAGACCGGGTGTGCCGCGCAGAGTTCGGGTGGCGCTCCCGGGAAGGTGCGCTTCGACGTCGTCGCGCATCGCAGCGGGAACCTCGTAACGTGCACCGCTTGCTGCCGGACCGAGAAGCGCCGCAATGCGTTCCGGGCGTGCGCCCAGGTCGTGCATGACATCGAGCACACGCGGCAGGATCCCGATGCGGGCACCGACACGTCCGGCGTGCGCTGCCGCGACGACCCCTGCCGCGTCGTCCGAGAGCAGAATCGACACGCAGTCCGCGCTGAGCGTGACCAGCGGGAGATCGGTCGTCCGAGTCACCAGGGCGTCGGTGGCGGGAACCTCCCCCACCACCGGACCGTCCACGACTGTCACGTTGCGGCTGTGGATCTGTTCCATCCACACGAAGCGTTCTTCGGGCAACCCGATCACCGACGCCAGGCGGCGACGGTTCGCCGCGACGGCGGCGGGATCGTCACCGACATGAGCGGCGAGATTGAAACTGTCGTAAGGCGGGGCCGAGACCCCGCCGGCTCGTGTGGTGACGACCCGGCGGGAACGCAACCCGGAATGCGAATCGGTCAACGGCGCATGAAGATCGGCACGTCGACGTCGTCGCCGTCGTCCTCGTCGTCGACGGGACGCGCCTGCGGGGCGGTGGCCGGAGGAAGCCCGCCGCCCGTCGCGGGACCGGAATCCCGCACCGATGCCGGCTCCGTCTCCCGTTCGGACCGGCCGAGTTCACCGGCGCGGCCGGCACCGATGCCACCGGGACGGGTGCCGGAGGTCTGCGTCGACTGCGCGGGCTCGACAGGTCGGCGGGCGGGCGGGGTGCCGGCGTCGAATCCGGCTGCGATCACCGTGACGCGTACCTCGTCGCCGAGCGAGTCGTCGATGACGGTGCCGAAGATGATGTTGGCGTCGATGTGCGCGGCTTCCTGCACCAGCGAGGCCGCCTCGTTGATCTCGAACAGGCCGAGATCGGATCCACCGGCGATCGACAGCAGCACGCCGCGGGCGCCTTCCATCGACGCTTCGAGGAGCGGGGAGTTGATCGCGGCCTCGGCGGCCTTGATCGCACGACCCTCACCACGCGACGAACCGATACCCATGAGCGCGGATCCGGCGCCGGACATCACGCCCTTGACGTCGGCGAAGTCGACGTTGATCAGACCCGGCGTGGTGATCAGGTCGGTGATGCCCTGGACACCGTTGAGGAGAACCTCGTCGGCGGACCGGAACGCATCCATGAGGCTCACGGCGGCGTCCCCCAGCTGCAGGAGCCGGTCGTTGGGGATCACGATGAGCGTGTCGCAGGACTCGCGGAGCGCCTGGATACCGGTGTCCGCCTGGCTGCCGCGACGCTTGCCCTCGAACGAGAACGGACGCGTGACGACACCGACGGTCAGGGCGCCGAGCTTGCGGGCGATGCTGGCCACGACGGGTGCGCCACCGGTGCCGGTGCCACCACCCTCACCTGCGGTGACGAAGACCATGTCGGCACCCTTGAGCACCTCTTCGATCTCGTCCTTGTGGTCCTCGGCGGCCTTCCGGCCGACCTCGGGGTCGGCGCCGGCGCCGAGTCCACGGGTCAGTTCACGGCCGACGTCGAGCTTGACGTCGGCATCGGACATCAGCAGAGCCTGCGCGTCTGTGTTGACGGCAATGAACTCGACTCCTTTGAGTCCCTGCTCGATCATGCGGTTGACCGCGTTCACGCCGCCACCGCCGATACCGACGACCTTGATTACGGCGAGGTAGTTGTGCGGGGGCGTCATGGGCTCTCGCCTTCCTAAGTTTTCGGGTCACGCTTCGATCAATCGTTGTCGCCGCCACCGTGAAAACCCTCAACCATAGCTTGAAGGTGATGTCAAGTGCGCGACTGGTTCGAAACGCTATGGCACCGCAACGGGGATTTGCTAGTGGACTCGCCGGAGAAGAGCACACGAATTTCGCGGCGAGTTTCTCAACGCACCGTGGGGAGGTCCGGGCTGGCGACGTCGAACTGGTTTCCCGGCTGGGTGAGCAACGGAAGAATCACCGCTGCCTTGCGTTCCGATCTTTCCACACTGCCCCACACCACGACTCGGCCGTCCACCAGAACCAGCGAGATGTCGGTCTCCGAGCGGGCCTCGACCGTCTCGACCTGCACCCGGACCTCGGGCGGCAGCGCCTCGAGCACACGCACCGCCGCGACGGTCGCGGGATCGCCTGTGCCGGGAGTCGCGGTGACCAGACGCGGAGTCAGGAGTGGCGGGGGTTCGACAGCGAAATCGACACCCTCGACGTCGACCGAGTGGGTGCCGTCGGGTGCCTCGAAGTACAGGACTGCCTCGCGCTCGGTCACGGTGACCCGCACCGAAGACGGATACTCGCGCTGCACGCGGACGGACGCGGCGCGCGGCAGGGTGGCCACGCGCTGCGCCGCGTCGGCGGTGTCGACCTGGAGCAGTGGTGTGCCCTCCGCGACCGCAAGCACATCGAGCACTTCTTCCCGGGTCACCGCCCCGAGTCCGTCTACGGCGATGCTGCGCACCGACAACAAGGGTGAGAACCAGGCGACAGCGATCGCGGCGAGCAAGGCCACCACCACCCCGGCGCCGACGAACACCGTCCGCACCCGCACGGAACGACCCGAGGGCCGCCTCGCGGTGTTGCGGTCGCGTCTGTCCCGCGTTCGGGTGGAAGTGGGTGTCACGAGCCCGCGGGCTCCGGTCCGGTACCGGTCGGACGGAACCGGCTGGGCCTGCTGTGCAACGCATCGAGGATCTGCCGGCCGAGCATCGTGACGTCGCCGGCGCCCATCGTGATGACGATGTCACCGGGCCGGCTGAGGTTCGCCACCTGACGGGGCACGGCGGACAGGTCCGGCTGGTAGTGCACGGGCTTGGTCACCGCCCGTGCCACCAGGGCGCCGCTCACGCCCGGGATCGGCTCTTCGCGGGCGCCGTAGACGTCGAGCACGACCACTTCGTCGGCGAGATCGAGCGCCTCGCCGAACTCGGTCGCGAAAGTCTCGGTGCGCGAGTAGAGGTGGGGCTGGAACACGACGATGACACGCGGCCGTTCCGTTCCGGATTCGGTGTAGCGCAGCGGCTCCCCCGCGACCAGTTCGGCGGCGGCGGCGAGGACGGCACGCACCTCGGTGGGATGGTGCGCGTAGTCGTCGAACACCCGTACGCCGTGTTCGCGGCCGGTGTACTGGAACCGGCGGTGGACCCCGCCGAATCCGGCGAGACCCTCGATCGCCTCGTCCACCTGTGCCCCGGCGTCGAGAGCGCCGAGCAGAGCCGCGAGCGCATTGAGGGCCATGTGCCGGCCCGGGACCGACAGGCGCACGGTGCGGGGTGTGTCCTCGTCGGCGAGGTGGAACTCGGCGACACCGCCGATGTCCTTGGCTTCCCAGTCCAGCAGTCGCACACCGATGGGCACGCCGCGGTATTCGGGCTTCGTGCCGATGACGTCGGAGGTGCCGTAACCGAGTACGCGCAGGTCGCGCCGGCCGAGCGCGACGACACGTTCGGCGAGTGCTGCGGATCCGGCGTCGTCGAGACACACCACCAGCAGACCACCGTCGGACAGGCGCGCGACGAAGTCGTCGAAGACGCGCGTGTAGGCCTCCGCGGTGCCGAAGTAGTCCAGATGATCGGGCTCGATGTTGGTGACGATGATCGTGTCGGGGTCGTACTGCAGGAGCGAACCGTCGCTCTCGTCGGCCTCGGCGACGAACACGTCCCCACTGCCGTGGTGAGCGTTGGTGCCGGATTCGTTGAGTTCACCGCCCACCGCGAAGGACGGATCGAACCCGCAGTGCTGCAATGCGACGACCAGCATCGATGTGGTCGAGGTCTTGCCGTGGGTACCCGAGACGAGGAACGTGCGGTGGCCACGCATCAGGGATGCAAGGACGGTGGGCCGCAGCAGGATCGGAATGCCTCGCTGCCGCGCAGCGACGAGTTCCGGGTTGTTCTGTGGGATCGCGGCGAACGTGGTGACCACGGCCGTGGGTCCACCCTCGAGGAGATCGAGCGCGTCGGCGGTGTGTCCGATGCGGACCTGGGCGCCCCGGGCGCGCAGCGCGAGCACGCCGCGGCTTTCCTTCGCGTCCGAGCCGGATACCTGTCCGCCCCGAGCCAGAAGGATGCGGGCGATGCCGGACATGCCGGCCCCGCCGATCCCGACCATGTGCACCCGCTGGAGTTCTGCGGGCAACTGCGCACTCATCGTTCGCTCCTGTTCGGTTCCGTACCGGCGACACCGGCGACCTCCAGCACGATCCGTGCCATCTCCGCCGCAGCGCTGCGATGTCCCGCCGCGCCTGCGCGCCGGCCCATCTCGTCGATTCGCTGCCGGTCGCGCAGCAACGGGATCACCGTGTCGGCGATGTACGCGGGCGTGAGGTCGGCATCGGCGACAATCATCGCACCCCCGGCGGCAGCGACGGGACGGGCGTTGAGTTCCTGCTCACCGTTGCCGTGGGGAAGCGGCACGTACACGGCGGGCAACCCCACCGCCGATACCTCCGCGACGGTCATCGCGCCCGAACGGCACACGACGGCGTCGGCCGCCGAGTAGGCGAGGTCCATGCGCTCGAGGTACGGCACGGCCACGTACGGCGCGGTCGCGTGTCCGGGATGAGGAGGAACGCTCACGGTGTTCTTGGGCCCGTGCGCATGCAGTACGGCGATACCCGCGTCGGCGAGTGCGCCGGACGCACCGACGACCGCCTCGTTGAGCGACCGTGCGCCCTGAGATCCGCCGAAGACGAGCAGCACGGGCACGTCGTCGGGCAACCCGAAGTGGCGGCGCGCCTCGGCGCGCAGCGCTGCACGGTCGAGTCGGGTGATCGACGAACGCACCGGAATGCCCACGATCTGTGCGTCGCCGCGACGCACGATTCCCGATCCGGGAACCGCGGCGAGGACCCGGTCGGCCCGCAGCGCACCGATCTTGTTCGCGATGCCGGCGCTCGCGTTGGCTTCGTGCACCACGACGGGGATACGCCGGCGTCTCCGCAGCGGCCCCGCTCCCGCCGCGAGGTAGGCGGGCAGGGCGACGTACCCGCCGAACCCGACCACCACATCGGCGTCGACCTCGTCGAGGATCTCGCGGGTGCGGCGTACCGACGCCACCACTCGGGCGGGCAGTTTCGCCAGGTCGAGCGTGGGCTTACGGGGCAGCGGGACCGGCGGGATCAGTTCGAGCGGGTATCCGCGCCGCGGCACGAGCGTCGTTTCCAGTCCCCGCTCGGTGCCGAGGGCGGTGATCCGCGCGTCGGGGAAGAGTTCCCGGACGGCATCGGCCACGGCGAGTGCCGGTTCGATGTGGCCGGCGGTCCCACCGCCGGCAACCACCACGGACAGGGCAGACTTCTCCCCACTCACCTACGATTCCCTCGCTCTCCGGTTCGTCCATTCGTACCGCGTGTCGTGCGGGTGGTCTTCTGCCGGGCGGCGCGGCCCGGTTCTCGGGTGGGCTGGGCCCGGCGCGTCGGGGCACCGTCCACCCGGGCGGGCGCCCGGCGCTTGCGTGTCCCCGCGGCGGCGGAACGGCCCCGGTCGGCGCGGGTGGCTCCCCGCGGCTCGCCGCGACGCTGCGGCGCCCGTGCTGTGACGGTACGCGTTCCGCCCCGGTGCGGCAGGTATGGATCCGGCTGACGCAACCGCAACAGGCGCGCGAACCGTCCGTCCTGCCCGGCCTGGAGCGCGGCGATCGCCTCGGGTTCGTGGCGGGCAGCATTCGCGATCAGGCCGAACATGAGCAGGGTCGTGGCCGTGGACGTACCGCCGGCGGACACCAGCGGCAACTGGAGTCCCGTCACTGGGAGCACGCCGACGACGTAACCGATGTTGATGAACGCCTGTCCGATGATCCAGGTGGTCGCCGTCGCGGTGAACAACCGCAGGAACGGATCGACGGACCGCATCGAGATGCGCAGGCCCACGAAGGCGAAGAGACCGAACAGCCCGATGACGGCGGCGCCGCCGAGAAAGCCCAGTTCCTCGCCGATGATCGCAAAGATGAAGTCGTTGTGCGCGTTCGGCAGGTAGCTCCACTTGGCGCGGCTCTGGCCGAGCCCGCGGCCCCACAGTCCACCGTCCGCCAGCGAGAACTTGGCCTGCCTGGCCTGGTAGCCGACGCCCTGCGGGTCGTCGCCCGGGTTGAAGAAGGCGCGCACGCGCTGCGAGCGGTACCCCGCGGTCACCGCGAGAATTGCCGCGAGCGCGACCGCCGTGCCGAGCATTCCGATGTACAGCTTGAGGGGCAGCCCGGCGAACCAGAGCAACGCGAGCACGATGATGACGAGGGAGACGGTGGTACCGAGGTCGGGCTGCAGCACGATCAGCCCGGTGACGAGCAGCGCGGCCGGGATCAGCGGGACGAGCATCTCCTTGAGCGTCGAGTTCTCGCCACGCCGCGATGCCAGAAGGTGAGCGCCCCACAGTGCGAGGGTGATCTTGGCGATCTCGGACGGCTGCAGGGACACACCGAAGATGACGAACCAGCCACGCGTTCCCTGCGAGAGGGTGCCGATGCCCGGAATCAGCACGAGTACCAGCGCGACGACCGACGCGGCGAAGGCCACGAACGAGTACTTCCGCAGCACCCGTATCGGGATCTGCAAGGCGATGTAGAAGATCACCATGCCGAGCGCGGCGAAGACCAGCTGCGAGGTGAACAACCCGTACGCCGATCCCACCGACACCACGGCGCCGACGCTGGACGACGACAGCACCATCACGAGGCCGAGCACGGTGAGCAGCACCGCGATCGTCACCACGAGATGGAACGACGCGAGGGGCCGGGCCATCCACGCCCCGAGCCGTCCGCGAACCTCCGCGGCCGGGTACTCGGATGCCGGGCCGGGCTTCGAGATCACCGTCCGGTCCCGCCCCGGCGGAGTTCTTCGACGGCGGCGGCGAAACTCCGACCTCGCTGCGCGTAGTCGGCGAACATGTCGAGGGACGCTGCGGCCGGTGCCAGCAGCACCGTCTCACCGGGCCGCGCGAACGCGGCGGCCTCCCGCACAGCGACATTCATCGCCGCAGCGGAGTCGGCGCCCGGTGCGGGGATACGCCGCAGGCCGCCCTGCCGGTGTGCGTCACCGGGGAGCTCACTGGTCATCGGACCATCGTCGCGCGTGTCCACCAGCACGACGGGGACCTCGGGCGCGTGTCGCGCGAGTGCGTCGGCGAATTGCCCGGCGTCTCGTCCGAGCAACACCACCGCCGAGAGCCGGGGCGCCACCTCCACGACGAGGTCGTCGATGCGGGCACCCTTGAGCAGACCACCCGCGATCCACACCACACGGTCGTGGGCGAGCAGCGAACTGCGTGCCGCATGCGGGTTGGTGGCCTTCGAATCGTCGATGTAGCCGACCCCGTCGACAGTGCCGACCGGCGCGGCGCGGTGCGGTCCGACCCGGTGCCGCAGCAGACCGTCGTGGACGGCCGATTCCGGTACGTCGATGGCGCGGGCGAGCGCAGCGGCGGCCAGCGCGTCCGACAGACCCGCCGGTCCGGGCGGGGTGACGTCGGCGACGGAGGCGAGGACCGCGGAGTCGGCGAACGCGCGGTCGACGAGAACATCCCCGCTGATCCCGAGTTCACCCGCATCGGGGTAACCCAGCGTGAATCCGACCGTGAGCACCGCCTGAGACCGGTCACGCAGCGACCCGGCGATGGGGTCGTCGAGTCCGATCACACCGACCTTCCCGGTGAGAGCCCGCAGTTTCGCCTCGATGTAGTTCTCGATTCCCCCGTGCCAGTCGAGGTGGTCTTCGGCGATGTTGAGGATCACGCCGGCGTCCGGCCGCACCGACGGAGCCCAGTGCAGTTGGAAGGACGACAGCTCGACCGCCAGTACGTCGGCGCGGGGCTCGTCTCGCCGGAGCACGTCGAGCACCGGCAGGCCGATGTTGCCGCACGCGGCACTGGGAACGCCCGCGGCCTCGAGAATCGCGTGCAGCATGGTCGTGGTGGTGGTCTTGCCGTTGGTGCCCGTGACCACCAGCCATCTGCGGGCCGGACCGTAGATCTCGGCCTTGTCGATCCGCCAGGACAGCTCGATGTCACCCCAGATGGGGAGGGCGGAACCGGCGGCACGCGACAGCAGCGGCGAGGTCGGCGGGAAGCCGGGACTCGTGACGACCAGTGCGAAATCACGCAACGATTCGTTGTCGGCGAGCAACGCATCGAGTTCGACCGTGGTGGCGCCCAGTTCGGCACATTGCGCCAGCGCGTCGGCGTTGCGGTCCGTGACGGTCACGTGCGCGCCGAGGTGGGCCAGCGGCGCGATCGTCGCGCGGCCCGACACCCCCGCACCCGCGACGAGGACGCGGGCTCCGCGCAGTCGCTCGAGATCGTAGGTCATGGCGTCAGTCCCCGATCGCCGCGAGGTACTCGCTGTAGAACAGGGCCAGACCGATCGCCGAGGCGATGGCCGCGAGCAGCCAGAACCGGATGATCACCGTGGTTTCCGCCCAGCCACCGAGTTCGAAGTGGTGATGGAACGGGGCCATTCGGAACACACGCCGTCGACTGGACCGGAACACCGCCACCTGGATGACGACGGACGCCGCTTCGGCGACGAACAGCGCACCGATGACGACCATGAGGAGTTCGGTGCGGGTCGTGACCGACAGGCCGGCGAGCATGCCGCCGAGCGCCAGCGAACCGGTATCGCCCATGAAGATCTTCGCGGGTGCCGCGTTCCACCACAGGAAACCGATGCATGCCGCAGCAGCCGCGGCGCACAGCAGCGCCAGGTCGAGGGGGTCACGGACGTCGTAGCAACCGGCGGTGGGTTCGACGACGCACGCGTTGCGGTACTGCCAGAACGTGATGATGACGTACGCGCCGAGCACGAGTGCCATCGATCCCGCGGCGAGTCCGTCGAGTCCGTCGGTGAGGTTCACCGCGTTCGACCAGGCGCTGACCAGCAGATATACGAAGAGGATGAAGACGATCGACCCCATCGACACGGTCGCGATGTCGCGCACGTAGGACAGGTCGGTGCTGGCGGGCGTCAGTCCGTCGCTGTTGCGGAACTGCAGGGCCAGGATGCCGAAGGCGACCGCGGCGACGAGCTGGCCGACGAGCTTGGCCGTCTTGTTCAAGCCCAGGTTGCGTTGCTTGCGGATCTTGATGAAGTCGTCGAGGAAGCCGACACCGCCGAGCGCGGTCGTCAGACCGAGGACGAGCAGACCCGACGCCGTCGGGCCCTGGGCGTCGTATCCGAGACCGATCAGGTGCGAACCCCAGTAGCCCGCCCACAGGCCGGCGAGAATCGCGACGCCACCCATGGTGGGTGTTCCGCGCTTGGCTTGGTGGCTCTGCGGCCCCTCGACCCGGATCTCCTGGCCGAAGCCCTGCCGGGAGAATGCCTTGATCAGTACGGGGGTGAGCAGGATCGACACCGCAAGTGCGATACCTGCGGCAAAGAGAATCTGTCTCACCGGGCGTCCTCCGTCCCCGTAGCAGCGGTGTTCTCGCCGCGATCGGCGAGCACGGCGTCGGCCACCGCCCACAGTCCGACCGATTGTGATGCCTTGACGAGCACGATGTCGCCCGGCTGCAATTCTTCACGAAGCATTTCGATCGCGGCGTCCGCGTCGGGCACGTGGCACGCTTCCTCGCCCCAGGAGCCTTCCATCACGGCGCCCTGGTACAGCCCGCGGACCTGCCTCGACGCTCCGACGGCGATGACGCGGCTGACGTCGAGACGCACCGCGAGACGCCCGATCCTGTCGTGCTCGACCACGGAGTCGTCGCCGAGTTCGGCCATCTCTCCCAGCACGGCGAAGGTGCGGCGGCGTTCGTTTCCGGAGCGCGCCATCGTGACGAGGGCTTTGATTCCGGCGCGCATCGAATCCGGGTTGGCGTTGTACGCGTCGTCGATGACGGTGACGCCGTCGGCGCGGGTGCGCACTGCCATACGGTGTGCCGAGACGGGCGCCGCGGCGGCGAGCGCAGCGGCCGCCTGCTCGGGCGTCGCGCCGCACTCGATGGCGACGGCGAGCGCCGACAGGGCGTTGCCGACCTGGTGCTCACCGTGCACCGCGAGGGTCACCGGGATGCGGCGCTCGTCGCCGCCGTTCCGGATCACCGCGGTGAACGACGCACGCGCCTCGTCGTCGAGTTGGATTCCTTCGGCGCGCAGGTCGGCCGTCTCGCCGCTACCGACCCACACGACGCGGGCGTCGGTGCGCGCGGCCATCTTCGAGACCAGGAGATCGTCCGCATTGAGCACCGCGACGCCACCCTCCGAGGCGTCGGGCAATGCCTCGACCAGTTCGCCCTTGGTCTGGGCGATGACTTCCTGCGACCCGAACTCGCCGAGGTGAGCGGTGCCGACGTTGAGCACCACGCCGATCTTCGGCGGGGCGATGGCCGCGAGCGCGGCGATGTGACCGCGGCCGCGCGCCGACATCTCCAGGACGAGGAACTTGGTGTCCTCGGTGGCGCGCAGCGCGGTCCACGGATGCCCGAGTTCGTTGTTGAACGATCCCGGCGGTGCGACGACCGGTCCGAGCGGCGAGAGCACCGCTGCGAGCAGGTCCTTCGTCGAGGTCTTACCAGCCGACCCCGTGACGCCGACGACCGTGAGCCCGCGTTCGGTGAGAGTGTCGACGACCGACCGGGCCAGCGCCGCGAGCCCGGCGAGCACGGCGGCACCGGACCCGTCGCGGTCGTGTTCGAGTGCGAGCGCGTTCGTGGCGGAAGGGGCCAATGCCGGCACCACGATCGCGGGAACGCCGACCGGACGCGCCGCGAGTACCGCAACCGCTCCGGCCTCGATGGCGGCGGCCGCGTGGTCGTGCCCGTCCGACCGGGCGCCGGGCAGCGCGAGGAACAAGTCTCCGGGCCCGATCTTGCGGGAATCGAATTCGACGGTTCCCGTCACCTGCGCGGACGGATCGTCGGTGTCGTGCAGGGTTCCCCCGACCACCTCCGCGATGCGTTCGAGTGTCATCGGGATCATGCAATGCCTCCGTGATGCGAACCGCCCGCAGCGGGCGGGGTGTGACCCTCGGGCCCGGAGGCACTGAGCCGGTCGATGGACTCGGCCAGCACCTCTCGGTCGTCGAAAGGATGTTTGGTGCCGGCGATTTCCTGACCGGTCTCGTGACCTTTGCCCGCGACCAGGACGACGTCACCCGGCCGGGCCCACTTCACGGCGGCGTCGATGGCAGCTGCGCGATCGCCGATTTCGAGGATGTCGCCGCGTTCGCCGGCGGGGACGGCCCATGCTCCGTCGAGAACGGCCGCGCGGATGGCGGCGGGATTCTCGCTGCGGGGATTGTCGTCGGTGACGACGAGCAGATCCGCGCCGCGAGCGGCGACCTCACCCATCAGCGGGCGCTTCCCCCGGTCGCGGTCTCCACCGGCACCGACGACGACGGCGATGCGTCCGGGGACGCTGTCGCGCAAGGTCTCCACCACCGCCGAGAGAGCGGCGGGCTTGTGGGCGTAGTCGACGATGGCGAGAAAGTCCTGGCCGCGCTCGACACGCTCGACCCGTCCGGGCACCGCGACGGTAGCGATCCCACGGACGGCAGCGTCGAGGTCGGCGTCCACCGCGTCGCAGATCGCCACCGCGAGGGCGGCGTTCGTGACGTTGTACCGACCGGGCAACGCAACCGACACCCGATGCTTTGCACCGTCCGGTCCCGCGAGCGTGAACTCCTGCGCCCCGGACGCGCGGGCGGTTTCCTCGGACACCGTCCAATCCGCCTGTACACCGACGCCCGTCGCGACGGTGCGCACCGTGTTCCCGTCGGCACGACCGGCCGCGGCGAGATCGGCCATCCGCCGGCCCCACTGATCGTCGACGCACACCACGGCACGGGCGGCGCGCACCGAGGAGTCCTGTGCGAACAGGCGCGCCTTCGCTGCGAAGTAGTCCTCGAAGTCCTTGTGGAAGTCCAGGTGGTCCTGCGACAGGTTGGTGAATGCCCCCACGGCGAATTCGGTGGCGTCCACGCGTCCGAGTGCGAGCGCGTGGCTGGACACCTCCATCACCACGGTGTCGACGCCCTCTTCGACCATGACGGCGAAGAGTGCGTGGAGTTGCGGGGCCTCGGGCGTGGTCAGTGCACTGGGGATCCGGACGCCGCGAATGCGGGTCTCGACGGTCCCCACGAGTCCGATCGTGCGGCCGGCGGCGGCAAGGCCCGCTTCCACGAGGTACGCCGTGGTGGTCTTGCCGGAGGTGCCGGTGATCCCGACGATCCTCATCTTGCGCGACGGATGGCCGTACACAGTCGCCGACGCGGCGCCGAGCACGGATCGCGGATCGGGGTGTACGAGGACCGGGACCGACGTGGTGGCGACCTCTGCGACGAGATCGCGACCCTGCGCGTCGGTGAGGATTGCGACGGCACCTCGGTCGAGAGCCTCGGATGCGAAGGAGGCACCGTGCGCACGCGCACCGGGCAGTGCGGCGAAGATGTCGCCGGGCCGGATGCCCTGCGCCCGGAGATCGATGCCGGTGACCGTGGTGTCGTCAGCCGGAGGTCCGTCCCCTACCACAGACAACTCGGCGCCCACCGCAGCGGCGAGGTCTGCGATTCGCGTCACCGGGGGATGTTCGGGCCGACGGCCCTCCTCCGGAGGCGTCGGATCCGGACTCGATGACACAGGCACCAGGTTCCTCTCACTATCGCCACAGCGTCTTGCTGCCGGGCTCCACGGTTGCGTTCGTTCCGGCGTATCACGTTACCGACGTGCCGGGGTAAGGACACCAGGCGGTCGGACGATCAGTCGATCTGCAGGATCAACTTGCTCCCCGGGTCGGTGGACAGCGGCACTCCCGTGCGCTGGAGCAACCACGAGGCGATGTCCCGGAACAGCGGCGCGGCCGACTGGCCGCCGGTGCCGTCGGAACTGCGGGTGGGCGCGTCGAGCATGATGCCGACCACGTAGCGCGGGTCGTCTGCCGGTGCGATACCGGCGAACGTGATCCAGTAATCCGAATTCGAGTAGCACTTGCAGTTCGGATCGATCTGCTGGGCGGTGCCCGTCTTACCCGACACCTGGTAGCCCTCGATCGCCGCTCCCGTACCGGTCCCGCGCTGATTGCCGGTGTCGTCCTGCACGACCGACCGGAACATGTCGCGGACGGTCGCGGCGGTCTGCGGGCTCACCACCCGCACGGGATCCGGACGCGGGGTCTCGGTCCGCGACCCGTCGGGACCGATCGTCGCGCGGACGATGCGGGGCGGTACGCGCTCGCCGTCGTTGGCGATGGTCTGGTAGATGCTCGTCATCTGCAGCAGCGTCATCGACAGGCCCTGCCCGATCGGCAGGTTCGCGAAGGTGCCGCCGGACCACTGTTCCCGGCTGGGCACCAAACCGGCGGATTCGCCCGGCAGGCCCACCTCGGTGCGTTGCCCGAGTCCGAACAGATTCAGCATCTCGGCGTAGCGATCCTCACCGACACGGTCGGCGAGCATGAGGGTTCCCACGTTCGACGACTTACCGAAGACGCCGGTCGTGGTGTACGGAACCACCCCGTGGTCCCACGCGTCCTTCACGGTCGCGCCCGCCATGGTGATGGTGCCGGGCACCTGGAGCACCTCCGACGGGGTCGTCAGGCCGTCCTCGATCGCCGCTGCCGCGGTGATGATCTTGTTGACCGACCCGGGCTCGAACGGCGAACTCACCGCGAGGTTGCCCTGCTCCGCATCGGGCGGATTGTTGGCGACACCGATCGACGGGTCGAACGTGTTGTCGTTGGACATCGCCAGGACCTGGCCGGTGTGCGCGTCGAGCACGACCGCCGAGGCGTTCTTCGCACCCGACAGGTCGCGGGCGCGTTGCACCTGCTGCTGGACGTAGTACTGGATGTCGTTGTCGAGGGTGAGTTCCACCGACGAACCGTTCACGGCAGGCTGCCGGTCGCGCCAACTGCCCGGGATGACCGCGCCGTCGGATCCCCGGTCGTAGGTCGACGAACCGTCGGTGCCCGCCAGCATCGAATCCATCGACGCCTCGAGACCGATGAGTCCGTGCCCGTCCCAGCCGGTCGCGCCGACGATGTTCGCGGCGAGCGACCCGCCCGGATACAAGCGGATGTCCTGCCGCTCGAGACCGACCATGTCGTAGTCCTCGACGATCTCCGCAGCGACACCCGGGTCGACGCCGCGTGCGAGATAGACGAAGCTCTCGTCGCTTTCGAGCTTTTCGAGCACGTCCTTCTCGGGGGCCGCCGCACCGAGCGCCTTGTGCACGGCCTTCGCGACACCCTCGAGATATTCGTCGGTGGCGGGCGCGGACGGATCCTTTTCGCGGGCTTCCTCGAGTTCCTTGCGGACGCGCATCGGCTGGAAGGTCAGCGCCTTCGCTTCCATCGTGTAGGCGATCGGGTTGCCGTTGCGATCGGCGATCGTTCCGCGCGTCGCCGGTTCGACGAGGCGGGTGGTCCGCTGGCTCGCGGCCTCGGCCGACAACGTCGGTGCCTGGAACACCTGGACGATCAGCAACTGCATCGCGACCCCGGCCAGCGCCAGGAACATGACGCCCCGCCCGATCCTGGTGCGGAAGTCGAACCCGGCGGTGGCGGAAGCGCGTCGAGCCGGACGCATTCGACTGCGTCCGGTCTTGCCGCCCGGGGCCGGCGCGCGGCCCCGGGGTACACGGCGAGGGGTGGAGCCTCGGGTCACCGGCGCCCGTCCTCGGGTTCTGCCGGTTGGCCCTGCGCCTCGGCGGCCTGGGGCGCCGGAGCCCCCGGTTGCGGCATCTCACTCACGGGCACCAATTGTTCCGCTTCACCCGCCGGGGCTCCGTCATTCCGGTTCTCCGGCGTGGCGGGAGCCTGCGGCTCGGTGGGCCGGGGACCGGCGTTTCCGGCCAGCGCGTCCGTACTGTTCGGACGCGGCGTCGGGACTTCTCCCACCTCGGAGAGCGGGCGCGGACTCTCGACTCCGGCGCTACCCGACAGCGGGGCCTGTCCCCGCGCGTCGGTGCGCGGGCGCGCGGAGTTGAGCGGTGCGGGCGGAGCCCCCTGAGCCGGGACGGCTTCTCCCACGACGCGGACCGATCCGTCCTCGGCGACGACGATCCGCGCCACCTGCGTGCTCGGGATCATGCCCAGTTTCGCGGCTTCCACCGCGAGCACGGGCGCGGAGTTGCCGGCCTCGACGTCGCGCTGGAGCACTGCACGCTGCTGAACGAGACTCTCGTTGTGGGCCCGGGCGGTGCTGAGGTGGTAGGAGTCCTCCGCGGCGCCGGTGGTGAGCAGCAGCGTCGCGGCCATCCCGACACCGAGCAGGGCGAGGATCGTCGCGACGAACGGTATCCGTGTCCGGACCCGCCCGGCGCCGGTGGTGCGTCCGCGGGTCTGGGCCACGGGGACACCGAGTTGCGCTGCTCGCTGATTGCGGCGCTGATATGCGCGTTGCGCAGCCGTGGATCGAGCAGGCCCGCGGCGCGGCGGCGACGCCACCTGTGCAGTCATCGGTTACCTCCTGGCGATTCGTTCTGCAGCACGCAGGCGGACGGGAGCCGAACGTGGGTTGATCTCGATCTCTTCGTCGGAGGCGCGTTCGGCGCCCCGGGTAAGAATGCGCAGCTCAGGCCCCATCCCCGGCAACTCCACGGGGAGTCCCTCGGGGCTGCGCGACTTCGCGCGCGGTGTGAGTTCTTGCTTGACCACCCGGTCTTCGAGCGACTGGTAGGACATGAAGACGATGCGGCCGCCGACGGCCAGCGCGTCGAGGGCGGCGGGAATGGCATCGCGCAGCGAATCGAGTTCGCTGTTGACCTCGATGCGCAGTGCCTGGAACGTGCGCTTGGCAGGGTGACCGCCGGTACGACGCGCTGCCGCGGGGATGGCCCGGTAGAGCAGTTCGACGAGTTCGCCGCTCGTCCGGAAGGGGGTCTTCTCGCGGGTGCGGACGATGTCGGACGCGATCTTGCCGGCGAACCGCTCCTCGCCGTACGTACTGAGGATTCGCGCGAGGTCGCCGTGACTGTAGGTGTTGAGGACGTCGGCCGCGGTGATCCCGATGGTCGGGTCCATGCGCATGTCGAGGGGCGCGTCCTTCGAGTACGCGAAGCCCCGGTCCGCCTCGTCGAGTTGCATCGAGGAGACGCCGAGGTCGAACAGGATGGCGTGTACCGATCCCTCGCGGTCGAACCCGCATTCTTCGAGTGCGCCGGCGATGCCGTCGTACCGCGTGTGTACGAAGTCGGTACGACCGGCGAACTCGGCGAGCCGGTCCTGCGCGATGGCGAGGGCGTTCGGGTCGCGGTCGAGGCCGACGAGGCGCAGACCCGGATACGTTCTCAGGAAATGCTCGGCGTGCCCGCCGAGACCGAGCGTGGCGTCGACGTAGACCGCGCCTTCGCCGCCGGGGCCCACCGCTTCGATCGCGGGACCGAGGATCTCGACGGCTCGGCCGAGGAGGACAGGAACATGCCCGAATTCTTCGCGCTCGTCCGCCGTCGACTCGTCCTCGCCGTCCACCATGTCTCCTCCGGAATCCTGCTCGGGCCGCATACGGTCTGTCGGGTACTCGATCGAGATGCTCGGTGTCGCACTGGTTCCGGATACGGCGACGGCGAATGCCTCGAGGTCTCTGTCCGAGCGAGGGAGACCTGACGCTGGGGAAGTGCGTCAGGGCTTCCCTGTCCGGACCTGGCGCTGGGGAAGTGCGTCAGGGCCGGTGTCGGGCAGAGACCTCGCGGCATTCGCCGCGCAGCCGTGGCTCCGTCATGAAATGTCGCGGTCACAGGATGTCGCGCAGTGCCTCGTCTCTCGCTTCGGAGAAATCTTCTTCGTGTTCGGCCAGGTAGGCGTCCCATGCCTCGGCGTCCCAGATCTCCAGATACTTGACCGAGCCGATCACCACGCAGTCCTTCGTCAGCCCCGCGTACTTGCGGTGCGCCGAGGACAAGGTGATGCGACCCTGACCGTCCGGACGTTGCTCGTCCGTTCCCGAAGCCAGGCTCCGGAGGAACGCACGGGCCTGGGGGTTGCTGCGTGAAGCACCCGCAGCACGCTCCGCCAAGGCGGCAAATTCGTCCCGAGGGAACACAGTGAGGCTGTGATCCTGCCCCTTGGTGATCATCAGCCCTCCCGCCAGTTCGTCTCGGTATTTCGCCGGCAAGGTCAGCCGACCCTTGTCGTCCAACTTCGGCGTGTAGGTACCGAGGAACACTCGGCACCTCCCGCCTTCGTCGGACGGCTGTTACGTCTGCGGCGGGTGATCCTGCCTCCCGCCGCGACCCACAGTACCCCACTTTCCCCCACCGCAGCCCGATTACGGCATCCGTTTCGGGTGTGTTGTGCCAAAAGTTCCAGCTCACCCAGGGTGGAGCGAAGTGGGGCATTTTTCGCGATCAGGGCAGAGGCGCGCGACACCCCGACGTCGTCGTGCGATAGAGGTCACACCGGCGTCGGCAAACGCCGAGGTCGCGTCCCACACGGCGGGGCCTCCAAGGTCTTCCGGGCGCGACGGTGGGGGGCGGTGGGGATCCGCTCTCGCCGGCCACCGCGACGGCTCGGCCGCTGCCGGCACGGCTCTCGGAAAACGACTACGGCGCGACCCGTCGGGTCGCGCCGTAGAGCGTGTGCGAAGCGGTGATGCGTCAGTCTTGTTCGAAGCGCTTTCGGAAACGCTCCTCCATGCGGTGGGTGAACCCTCCGCCGGATGATTTCTTTCCCCCGCTCCGGGATCCGGTACCACCGGATCGTCCCGAGGCGGCAGGCCGCCCGGTGCCGTCTCCCGGATTCGAACGGCGACGACCGTCCACCAGGACCAGAACACCAGCCGCGAACATCACCAGAAACCCGAGCAAACTGATGACCGGGAATCCACCGGGCTTGACCGGTAGGGCGACTCCAGCGATCAACAGTGTCAATCCCAAGACGAAAAGCACGCCGGCTTGCAGCCGACGTCGATTCGACGCCATTCCCAGCCGCTTCCCGCGGACGGTCGAGGCGAACTTGGGGTCCTCAGCATAGAGCGCGCTCTCGATTTGATCGAGCATGCGCTGCTCGTGCTCGGAGAGTGGCACGGTACCTCCCCCGGCACTAAACGGTGGCCACCGAATTCTGGGTGAATCCGACGGGGGGCCGACTTTGACGGCCGCCTGTGTTGATAATACGAGTACATCTCGCCCGGGACCACCAACTCCGGTGCCGAGTTACCGGACAGCCCTCGGAAGAGCCCCGAGGATGGGGACAAAACTCACAGCGTAAAAGCCATTTGGGCCTCGTCGTCGCTGGCGAGATACCCCTCGACGTCGTGCAGGAAGCGCCCGACCTCGTCGTAGAATTCGTCGGCCTGATCGGCAACCACCGCACGGGCAACTCCCGCTTCGATGGCGGCACGCGCGGCCGAGCGATCGGCGAAGTAGTCGGCCCAGACCGCGAACGAATCGTCGGCGCGAGCCATCAACACCCACGCGTTGCGCGTACCCGGCCGGCGCGCGGGACGTTGCGGCGCGCGCAGTTCCGCAGCGGCGACCACTGCGCCGGCGCCGCGCAGGGCCGCGAGATATGCGAGGCGGAAGCGCTCGGCCGCAGTGTCGGCGCCGGCGGCCGCAGACAGCAGTCCGTCCGCCTTGCCGAGCAGCGTGGCCGCACGCGCGGACGTCGCGCCGCGGACGCAGCGCGCGGAGTCGCTCGCCGACTCGCCCGGTACGTGGCGTGGTCCTCGTATGCCGAAATCCGTGGTGGACATGCTGTGCACCTCCTCGACCTCACCACCGGCGCCCGGTAGTGCGCACCACCGCCGTCCCGATGGTGGTATTACCGAAGTTCCGGTAGTAGCCCGGACGACCCGGGGATGTTCGCTTCCCTCGAACATCACCGGATCACCGGTATCGAACATGCGTTCGATGTATTGAATGATAACCGGACCCACCGACAACCCGTCAAGAGAAGGCGGCCCCCGATCCCAGACGAGCACCGATCCTCTGTGAACCCACCGAACGAACCGCCCGCCGAGACGGGCCCCGTCCCACGCACGGAACCCGCGCGTGGCGGCCCCATCTTCGTGAACCTGTCCCCCGCCGAGTTCCGGGCGCACCTGCCCCAACTGCTGGCGGTGTACGTCGCCGCGATGAAGTACCCCCGCGGGACGGAACACCACCGCGCCCCGATGTGGTCCGAACATGCCGGACGCCCCGGGTGGCAGGCCGTCGCCGTGGCCCTCCCCGAAGACCCCGGAACCTTCGTCGGCATCGCCTACGGCTACCGCGGCGACCCGCACCAGTGGTGGAACCAGCAGGTGCGGACCGGGATGCGGCACACGGGCCGGTCGCCGGAATACATCGACTCCGTCCTCGGCGACTACTTCGAACTGACCGAACTGCACGTACGGCCCGACACCCAGGGACTCGGTCTCGGCCGCGCCCTGCTCTACCGGTTGCTGCGCAATCGCTCCGAACGCACCGTGTTGCTGTCCACCCCGGAGGTCCCGGGCGAGGACAATCGAGCCTGGCGCCTGTACCGGAGTTTCGGTTTCGTCGATGTGGTGCGGAGATTCGTCTTCACGGGCGACGCGCGTCCTTTCGCCGTACTCGGCCGCGCCCTTCCGCTCGAACCGCATCTCGCCCCTCCCGATTCGACAGGACCCTCATGACGCCAGTTCTGGATACCCTCGTCGTCGGCTCGGGACACAACGCGCTGGTCTCGGCGTGTTATCTGGCCCGCGAGGGCTGGTCCGTCCACGTGCTCGAACGCGACACCACGCCGGGTGGAGCCGTCTCCACCGTCGAACGTTTTCCCGGCTACGCCGTCGATCGCGGCTCGTCGGCCCACATCATGGTTCGGCACTCCGGCATCATCGAGGAACTCGACCTCGCCGCCCACGGCCTGCGGTATCTGGAGTGCGACCCGTGGGCGTTCGCACCACCTCCTCCCGGCACCGACCGGCCCGGCATGGTGTTCCACCGCGATCTCGACCGGACGTGCACCTCGATCGAGAACGCCTGCGGAAGCCGCGAGGCGGACGCCTATCGCCGCTTCGTGGCCGACTGGGGTCCGCGAAGCGCCGCCGTGATGAAGTCGTTCGCCAATCCCCCGACCGGACGACACCTGCTGTCGTCGTTCTGGGGCCTCGACGCGAAGGGCGGCGGCAGCGCGCTGTCGCGCCGTTTCCTCACCACCGGCGACACTCTGCTCGACGAGTACTTCGACGACGAACCGCTCAAGGCCGCACTCGCCTGGTTCGGTGCACAATCGGGGCCGCCGATGTCCGAACCCGGCACCGCAGCGATGGTCGGCTTCGCCGCGCTCATGCACACCCTCCCCCCGGGCCGGGCGGTCGGCGGTAGCGGCGCACTCACCCAGGCGCTGCTCTCCCGCCTCGAATCGGACGGCGGGTCGGTCACGTGCGGCGACGCCGTCACCGAGATCCGCAGGACCGGTTCGACGTGGACGGTGCGCACCGCCGCGGGCAGCGTCTTCACCGCTCGCACCGTGATCGCCGGATGCCACATCCTCACCACCCTGGATCTGCTCGGGCGCGGCGGGTACGACGCCGGCAAGCTCGAGCAGTGGCGTCGCGCGGTCCGGGTGGGGCCGGGAATCGGGATGGTGCTCCGTCTGGGCACCGATGCCCTTCCCCGGTATCTCGGAGCCGACGACCCCGCCGACACCACGACCGGGTTGCAACTGCTCGTCGACGACCGCGCGCAACTGCGTCTCGCGCACGGCGCCGCGATGGCGGGTGAGCTTCCGCCGCGCCCGTCGGTGCTCGGCATGAGTTTCTCCGCGATCGACCCGACGATCGCCCCCGCCGGCGAACACCAGGTCACGCTCTGGTCGCAGTGGCACCCGTACCGGCTCAGCGGTGGACGGACCTGGGACGAGGTCGCGGAGAGCGAAACGGAGCGGATTCTCGCCGAGATGGAACTGCGCGCCCCCGGTTTCACGGACAGTGTCCGGCATCGGTACGTGCAGACGCCCGCCTCGATCGAGAGCGAACTCGGCCTGCTCGGGGGCAACGTGATGCACGTGGAGATGTCGCTCGACCAGATGTTCCTGTGGCGGCCGCTGCCCGAACTGTCCGGCTACCGCGTCCCCGACGCTCCCGGGATGTACCTCACGGGTGCGTCGACCCACCCGGGAGGCGGCGTATCGGGCGCGAGCGGTCGCAGCGCCGCACGCACCGTCCTCGCGGATGCACGCGGTGGCATTCTGCGGCGAACCTGGAGCCGGATCTCGGGGTGAGCGCCGTCGTTTCCGGAAGGACGGGCGCGCGGTGGCAGACCGTCGTGCCGATCGTGTTCGCCGCCGCTGCCGTCGCCGCCCAGATCGCATACCCCCTCACTGCCGGAACCGCGCGTGACACGGTCACCGTCGCAGTGGTGGTCCTGCTCGCCGCCGCCGCTCTCACCCATGCAGCGGCACACCGCGGGCTCGCCTGGGCCGCGACACTCTTCGCCGTCTCCGCAGGCGGCGGTTTCGCCTCCGAGGTGATCGGGACCGAAACCGGCTACCCCTACGGTTGCTACGCCTACGCCGTCGACCGACTCGGTCCGTCGTTGCTGGACGTGCCGTTGGTCGTTCCGCTCGCCTGGACCGCCGGCCTCTACCCGGTGTGGTGTGTCGCCACGCGGATCACCCGGACGGCACCGGGCCGCGTCGCGGGGGTCACCGTCGGAATGGTGGGCTGGGATCTGTACCTCGATCCCCAGATGGTCGCCGACGGCCAGTGGGCGTGGTGCAACGGCGGCGGTCTGCCCGGCATCGCGCACATCCCGCTCACCAACTTCGCGGGCTGGGTGGTGGTCGCCGCAGCGATGGCCGTCGTCCTGCTCACGTTCGACTCCCGCTCGTCGCGACCCACGCCCAGGCACGACGACGCCGTCCCCCTCGCCTTGTTCCTGTGGACGTGGCTGGGTTCGGCACTCGCCCACAGCGTGTTCCTGCAGGCGCCCGAACTGCGGTTCTCTGCGATCTACGGTCTCGTGGTCATGGGGGTTCTCGGCGTTCCGCTGCTGCGATCCCTCTTCCGGACGGCGCCGGACGAGACCGACTGGCGACTCGCCGCAGCGACCCGGATGGACCACCGACCGTGACCGCGCCTGGCACCATATTCCTCGTGCAGCAGTCCACTTCGTCCGTCCGCCGCGTCCTCACGGTCGCGGGACTCGTGCTTCTCGTCCTTCCTTTCCTCACCGGGTGCCTCCGGGTCCAGGCGTCGATGGGAATCTCGTCGGACGACCGGGTGTCGGGGCAGATCGTCGCCGCGACCATCCCCGCCGACGAGAACGATCCCGGGCCCGTGCTCGTGGCACCGGCGTCACTCGAGGGCAAGGTCCAGGTTCAGCCGTACGAGCAGGACGGTTACGTCGGCAGTCAGGTCTTCTTCAGCGACCTGACGTTCGGCGACGTGCAGCAGTTGGCGACGATGTCCGAGCAGGGCTCGGGGATGTTGCAACTCAACCTCCAGCGCAACGGCGATCTGGTCGCGCTCAACGGCCGCGTCGACCTCGAATCGGCGCCGTCGCTGGGCACCGACGTGCAGTTCACGATCGCCTTCCCCGCCAGGGTCGCGACGACCAACGGGACGAGGGAATCCGATTCCATCGTGACGTGGAAGCTTCCCGCCGGTGAGGTGAGCACCCTGCGCGCCGATGTGCGCTACTCCGACCCCAACACCCGCGGTTTCGCGGGGTGGGCAGGCATCATGGCGGGCGGCACTTTCGGCGTCGCACTCCTCATCGGCGTACTCGCGTGGTGGACGCGCGACCCGGCACCGCAGCGGACCGTCCCCGATGACGACGAGGACCGGACCTGAACCCGACGACGCCGTCGGCGGCCCGCGACAGATCCTCCGGTGCTGCCCGGTCGCAGTGGATGAACCGAACGGTCGCCGTCGGCGCGGGTATCGCGCTGTACGGAGCCGTCGTCGCCACCGCCAACCGCGTCGCGGTGCCCCGCCTGCGCGACGGTGCGGCCGTCACGGAACCGGTCACCGTCATCGTCCCGGCCCGCGACGAGGCGTCCCGGATCGGCGCTGTCGTCGCCGATCTCCGGGCACAGCACGGTGTGCCGGGCTTGCGGGTCCTCGTCCTCGACGACGACTCGTCCGACGACACTTTCGAGATCGCCCGGCAGGCTGCGGGCGACGACCCGCGCGTGCGCGTCGTGCGTTCCACGACGCCTCCCCCGCCGGGCTGGACGGGTAAGGCGGCAGCGTGCGAGCACGCCTTCTCCGTGGCCGATCCGGGCGAGACCGGCGCCGTGGTGTTCATCGACGCCGACGTCCGGTTGCGACCGGGCGCGATCGCCGCAGCGGTCGCGTTGCTCCGGGCACGTTCTGCCGCACTGGTGTCGCCGTGGCCGTTCCAGGTCGCGGGCTCGGTGACGGAACGTCTCGTTCAGCCCCTGCTGTTCTGGTCGTGGTTCACGACCTTGCCGGTCGCGGTCTCCCACCGCACCCGGCGACCGTCGATGGCCGTCGCGTGCGGGCAGTTCCTCGCCTTCGACACCGCGGACTACCGCTCGATCGGAGGACACTCGGCGGTCGCGTCGAGCCCAACCGAAGACCTCGACCTCGCGCGGACGCTGCGACGGGCCGGACACCCGACGATCGTCGCTGCGGGCGGGTCACTCGTGTCGTGCCGGATGTACGAGGGCCGCAAGGCCGTGACCGGCGGTTACACACGCTGGCTGTGGTCGGCGTTCGGATCGCGTGCCGGCGCGGCAGCGGTCGTCGCGACGTACGCGGTCGCGTACGTCGTGCCTCCGGTCGCCGCACTGGCGGGGCATGGGCGCACCCGGCGCTGGGGTGTGCTGGGCACGGCCGCCGCACTGCTCTCACGAGTGATCGCGAGGGCGGCCGAGCGGGGCACTCGCCCGGTCCCCGCCGACGCTCTGGCCGCCGCCACGCACCCGGTGTCCATCGCCGTCTTCGGATGGTTGACCGCAGCCTCGGTCCGCGCTCGCAGCGCGGGCCGGGCGATGTGGAAGAACCGGGTCCTGCCGTAACCGGCGGGCACCGGTGATCGGACAGGGTTGTGCGTGGATCAGACCGGCTGTCCCGCAGGCACGCTGGAGCGGACCTCGATACCGAGGCGCGTGAGCACCTCGCTGGTGGCGCGGGCGAAGTTGAGAGTGATGAAGTGCAGGCAGGGTGCGCCCTCGGCGATCAGCCGCTCGCACATCTCGGTCGCGACCTCGATCCCGACCTCGCGTACGGCGGCACGATCCTCCTCAGGTCCGTCGCCCGCCGCGCGCACCAGGCGTTCCTCGAGCGCGGCGGGAAGCTTCGAGCCCGACAGTTCGAGGCTCCGGCGCGCCGAGCGCAGCGACGTGATCGGCATGATCTCCGGAATGATCGGCTTGGCGGCCTGTTCCGGATCGCACGCCGCAACCCGGTCCCGCAGGCGCAGATAATGCTCGACGTCGAAGAACATCTGCGTGATCGAGTACTCGGCGCCCGCGCGCAGTTTCCGGACGAGATACCGGGTGTCGTGATCGAGATCCGGTGAGCGGTGGTGCCCTTCGGGGAACGACGCCACGCCCACGTGGAAGTCACCGAGATCGCGCACCAACCGGACGAGTTCGTCGGCGTGCTCGAGACCGTCGGGGTGCTTCTCCCATTCGCCGAGCGGATTGCCCGGCGGGTCGCCGCGCAGCGCGAGGATGTTGGTGATGCCCCGGTCGGCGTAGGCACCGACCATGGCGCGGATCTCGTCGATGCTGTGCCCGACGGCGGTGAGGTGCGCGACCGGGAGCAAGGTGGTTTCCTCGGCGAGGTCGCCGGTGACGCGGACGGTGCGGTCTCGGGTCGATCCGCCGGCGCCGTATGTCATGGAGACAAAAGCGGGGCCGAGCCGCTCGAACGCGCGCACAGCCCGCCACAGGCGTGCCTCTGCGTCGGCGTCCCGAGGCGGCGAGAACTCGACCGAGAACGGAATCCTGCCGGACCGTGTGGCACCGAGACGGTCCACGATGGATGGGGTGCGGGACTCTCCGCTGTCCTCGGTCGCCCTGACCAGATCGTTTTCCACGCGTTCAGCATAAGGCGCGGGCATTCGCATCCGGTCCGCGGCGACCCCGGAGGGGTCCGGATAGGGTGGACCGAGGTGCCGGGACCGTTGTCGTCCGACGGTGCCGTGCACATCGACCAGGAGGTTAGTCCTGTCCACCGGAGCCGATCCCGCGCCCGCCCCCTCGCTTCCCGGACTCGTCGAGGACGCCCTGCGGGAGTTCTTCTCCACCCGCGCCGAACTCGTCGACTCGGTCGGCGGTGAATACCGCGAGGCAGTCGCGACGCTCCAGTCGTTCGTGCTGCGCGGCGGAAAGCGAGTCCGCCCGGCGTTCGCATGGACAGGCTGGCTCGGCGCCGGCGGCGATCCCGCCGGTCCCGATTCCCAGGCTGTGCTGCGTGCCTGTTCCGCGCTCGAACTCGTGCAGGCCGGCGCGCTCGTCCACGACGACATCATCGATGCGTCGACCACTCGCCGGGGTTTCCCCACCGTCCACATCGAGTTCGCTTCCCGGCACCGCGACGCCGGGTGGCAGGGTGCGCCGGAACAGTTCGGTGAAGCCGCTGCCATCCTCCTCGGCGACCTCGCGCTCGTCTGGGCCGACGACATGGTGCGCGAGTCGGGGCTGTCCGCCGAGCAACTCGCGCGGCTGACACCGGTGTGGTCGGCCATGCGCACCGAAGTCCTCGGCGGCCAGTACCTCGACATCGTCGGTGAGGTCGCGTCGGACGAGACGGTCGAGGCCGCGACCCGCGTGAACCGCTACAAGACCGCGGCGTACACGATCGAGCGACCGCTGCACATCGGCGCGGTACTCGCCGGCGCCGACGATGACCTCATCGCCGCGTACCGCCGGTTCGGCACCGACATCGGACTGGCATTCCAGCTTCGCGACGACCTGCTCGGAGTCTTCGGCGACCCCGCCGTCACCGGCAAACCCTCCGGAGACGATCTCCGCAGCGGCAAGCGCACCGTCCTTCTCGCGCTCGCGCTCGAATCCGCGGACGCAACCGACCCCGCGGCGGGGCGTGCCCTGCGCGACGCGATCGGCGCCGACCTGACGGACGACGAGGTCGAGCGCATGCGCGGCCTGCTCGTCGACCTCGGGGCGGTCGATCGAGTGGAGCAGCGCATCACCGCACTCACGGAGAGCGCGTTCGAGGCACTCGAGGCTTCCACCGCCACCGAGGAGGGCAAAGCGCGGTTACGCGCGGCCGCGTACGCCGCGACACGCCGCGCGGCCTGATGTCCGGCACACGCACGGTGCAGGACGCGCACCGCGTCGTCGTGGTCGGTGCCGGGCTCGCGGGCCTCGCCGCAGCCCTGCATCTTCGTGGTGCGGGCAAAGAGGTCACCGTGCTCGAACGCGAGAGCACGGTCGGCGGCCGGGTCGGAACGTATGCCGGGCCCGGGTACGAGATCGACAACGGCGCAACCGTCCTGACCATGCCGGACCTGATCGCCGACGCACTCGCGGCGGTCGGCGCCGACTTCGCGTCGGTGGACCCGCCGCTGCGCGTGTCCCGCCTCACTCCCACCTACCACGCCCGGTTCGACGACGGCAGCACCCTCGACGTCCACTCGGACCCGGACGCGATGGCTGCGGAGATCACGCGACTGTCCGGAGCACAGGAAGCACAACGCTATCTGCGCCTGCGCCGCTGGCTCGCCGACATCTTCGACGCCGAGTTCGACCGGTTCATGGATGCGAGTTTCGATTCACCGCTCGATCTCGTCTCCTCGCCTGCCGCCGTCCGTGACCTGCTGCGCCTGCTCCGGCTCGGCGGTTTCGGCCGGCTCGGGGCGCAGGTCGGCCGCCGGATCACCGATCCACGGTTGCGCAAGGTGTTCACCTTCCAGGCGCTCTACGCCGGCGTTGCTCCCGCCCAGGCGCTCGCGGTGTACGGCGCCATCGCCCACATGGACACCACGCTCGGCGTGTACACCGTCGAGGGAGGAATGCGCCGGATCGCCCGTGCCATGACGGAAGCATTCGTCGGCGCGGGTGGCCGAGTGCATCTCGGCAGCGACGTGGTGTCCCTCGAGCGGGACGCGAACCGGGTCACGGCAGTGTGCACGGCGGACGGCCGGCGGTTCGGGTGCGACGCCGTGGTGCTCACCACCGGTTCACCCGTCGCCGACGATCTGCTGGCCACGCGCCGGCGTCGCCGGATCCTTGCGGCGCCGTCCGCCGTGGTGTTGCACGGCACCGTCCCCACCGCGATTTCCCGCACGTGGGACGCCCGGCACCACCACGTCATCGACTTCGGCGCGGCGTGGGAACGCACGTTCGCCGAGATCACCCGGCCGCAGGGTCGTGGACGGCTGATGTCGGATCCGTCCCTGCTCATCACCCGGCCCGCCATCTCGGACCCGGGACAGTTGCTGCAGCGCGACGGCACCGAACACGAACCGTTGTCGGTGCTCGCACCGTGCCCGAACCTCGACAGCGCGCCCTTCGACTGGTCGGCGTTGTCCGGTCCCTACCGACGCGAACTGCTCGCGGTGCTGGAATCGCGCGGCTACCACGGCGTGACGGACGGGTTCCGGATCGACCACGTCGACACTCCCGCCACGTGGCACGCCCGGGGCATGATCGACGGTAGTCCGTTCGCCGCGGCGCACGTGTTCCGCCAGACGGGCCCGTTCCGCCGCCGCAATTTCGATCCCCGATTCCCGAATGTGGTGCTCGCAGGGTCGGATACCGTGCCCGGGGTCGGTGTTCCGACCGTGCTGATGTCGGGACGGCTGGCCGCCGAACGTCTCGGCGTGCGGCGGGCGCCGCGGACTAGGGAGTCGCCGGCCTCGAGCCTCCACTAAACTGTCAGCGTTCGTCAACACACTGCTCGTTCGTCAGCACACTGCTCGTCGGCACACCCGTCCGTCAGTACACCGTTCGTCAGACCCTGCGCTCCGCGCCGGCACCGTTTCCGGGGAGGAACCCACACCCATGTCGTCCCCCGCCGCCCCCGACGCCGACCCGCAGGACAGATCGGTGGCGGAGTCGGCAGCATCCACATCCCCCGAGGGTGCCGCCCCGGCGGACCGCGCCTCGACCGGCAAGATGCCGGCCGGCAGGATCACCTCATTCCTTCGGAGCCCCGCCGGCAACGCAGCGCTTCTCGGCACCTGCGGTTCGGTGCTGATGACCTTCGGCAGCTTCGGCGCCGGCAGCGTCCGGCGGAAGGATCCGCTGCTCGAAGAGATGTTCTTGTCGTGGCTGCGGTTCGGCCACGGGCAACTGCTGTCCGTGATCATTCTCTGGGTCGGCGTGCTGATCATGATCGGCGCGTGGGTCCGCGTGGGACGCGCGACGCTCGCCGGCACCGTCGGCCTGCGCGACCTGTGGACCGTGCTCCCTGCATGGACGGCACCGCTGCTGGTCGCGACACCCATGTTCAGCCGCGACGCGTATTCCTACCTCGCGCAGGGCGCGATGCTGCGGGCCGGCTTCGATCCGTACACCGACGGGCCGGTGGTCAATCCCGGCGTGCTGCTCGACAACGTCAGCAACGTGTGGACGACGACGACCACGCCGTACGGTCCGGTCCACCTGCTGCTCGGCTCGGGTATCACCGCCGTCACCGGCGACAACGTGGTGTCGGGCACCTGGCTGTGGCGCATCCTGATGCTGCCCGGCCTGTTCCTGATGGCCTGGGCGGTACCCCGGCTGGCACGCCGGATGGGCGGTAACCCGGCGATTGCCCTGTGGCTCGCAGTGCTCAACCCGTTGGTCCTCATCCACCTCGTCGGCGGCGTGCACAACGAACTCCTCATGGTCGGACTGATGACGGCGGGCATCGTCCTCGTCCTTCAGGGACGTCACATGGGAGGCATCGCCCTGGTGTCCCTCGGCGCCGCGATCAAAGCCACCGCGGGGCTCGCGCTGCCGTTCCTGATCTGGGTGTGGATGATCCACGAACGCGACCGCGCGCTCGCCGAAGGCCGGGAACCCGCCGCGCCCGTGCGGTTGTTCTTCAAGGCCGTCGGCGCCGGGTTCGCGGTGTTCGTGGCGGTCTTCGGGGGCGCTTCGCTGCTGGCGGGCGTGGGCATCGGCTGGCTGACGGCTCTGTCCGGTTCCTCGAAGATCATCAACTGGCTCTCCCTGCCCACGATGGTCGCGCACGTGGGCACCTGGATCACGCCGTGGCGACTCGGTTCGATCCTCGACGTGACCCGGATGCTGTGCGCGCTCGCACTGGTCGCGATCCTCGCCTGGGCGTGGTGGCGCTTCCGCCGCACCGAACGCGACGCCGTGCTGGGCATCGTCATCGCGCTGACCGCCGTGACGTTGCTGTCTCCCGCCGCGCTGCCCTGGTACTACTCGTGGCCGCTCGCCGTGGCCGCGGCCTTCGCGATGTCGACCCGCACGCTCATGATCCTGGTGGGCCTGTCCACGTGGCTGATGCTGGTCTTCAATCCGGACGGTTCGATCGGTATGTACAACATCGCGCATGTCGCCCTCGCGGTGCTGGCGGCCGTGATCGCGGCTCGATCGCTGACCACCCGCGATCCGTTGCGGCTCGGCCCCCGGCACACTGCCGCACGACGCGGGACGCCCGGCTCCGCAGCGGCCGACGGGGACTGATCACCGGAGTGTTCGAGCACCAGGCCCGCAGAGCGCGTCCCGACGACCTGGACGCCGCCTTCGCCCATTGCGCCCGGCTCACCGCGCAACACGGCCGCACCTACGATCTCGCGGCGCGTCTGCTGCCACCCGCGCGGCGACGCGCGGTGCACGCCCTCTACGGGTTCGCGCGCGTCGTCGACGACATCGTCGATGTCACCGCCGTCGACGACCCGGCCGAGGCCGCGCGGGGACTGGCCGTTGCGGAGCAGCGTCTCCACGCCGCGCTCGCGGGCGATCCCGGTCCGGCCGACGACCTCGGGTCGGTCTTGCGGGCCCTCGCCGAGACGGTGCACCGATACGAGATTCCCGTCGCGCACTTCGATGCTTTCCTGCGTTCCATGCGGATGGACGTGCCGGGCACGCCCGAGTACCGCAACCGGTACCCCGACATGGCCGATTTGGGTGACTACATGTACGGCTCGGCCGGGGTGATCGGTCTCCAACTGCTCCCTGTCTTCGGGGTGGACGATCCCGCTGCGGCTCGGTACGCGGCGGCGCTCGGCACGGCGTTCCAGCTCACGAACTTCATCCGCGATGTCGGGGAGGATCTCGACCGCGATCGTCTCTATCTCCCGGTCGATCTGTGGTCCGCGTTCGGGGTCGAGGTCGAACTGCTGCGCGCGGGTCGCCGCACCGGCGTGGTGGACGCGCGGGTGCGCCGCGCGCTGGCCCACGCGGTCGCGTTGACGCGTGCCGAGTACCGCGCCGCCGAACCGGGCCTGGACCTGTTACCGGACCGGGTGCGTCCGGGCATCCGCGCCGCATTCGTGCTCTACGGACGCATCCTCGACGAGGTCGAGGCCGGCGGCTTCCGCGTTCTGGACCGCCGGGCGATCGTCCCGCGGCGCACCCGTGCCGCCGTGGTGCTCGGGCAGGTCGCCGCGGGATCGTTCGGTGCCGTCAGAAGGCGAGCGCCTGAGCCCGTCGCATGACTTCGCGCGCCGAGTCGGTGTGGAGCGCGGCGATCGGGCAGCTGCCGGGCAGCGTGTCGTCGTCGTGGAACAGCCACTCGAGGATCTCGTCGTCGCCGAATCCGCCGTCGTGGAGCACGGCGAGCAGCCCGCGCAGCTGCGGGAGAACCCGCCCGTCCTCGTCGAAGAACGCCTTCGGCACGACCGGGACACGGTTGCGCTTGAGCGCGAGCAGTTGGCGGTCGCGCAGCATCTGGTGCACGCGGACGATCGGGACGTCGAGGCGTTTTGCAACGTCGGCGAGCTGATATACCGAGATGGATGGGTCGATGACGTCGTCGCAATAGGGAATCGCACTCACCCCTTAACGGTATCGTCGCTCCTCCACGGGTAGCTACGCGGCTGCCGCTTCGGCGGTCTGGCTACCATCTACAAAGGACGAGATCGGCTTCCGCGGCAGCGACGACGTACTCCGTCTCGCCGGCACCATGGCAGTCGCGTCCGGTGCCGGTTGTCGATGATCCACACCAGAGACGGGGGTACACCGGGTGACCGCTGGAGGCGACCGAATGGTCGGTGTCGTGCTCGACCGGCGCTATCGCATCGAATCGCGCGTCGCACGCGGCGGGATGTCCACGGTCTACCGCGCGACGGATCTGCGGTTGGACCGGCCGGTAGCGGTGAAGATCATGGATCCTCAGTTCGCCGCCGATCCCCAGTTTCTCGCCCGCTTCGAATTCGAGGCGCGGGCGGTCGCCCGGCTCAATCATCCCGGTCTCGTCGCCGTGTACGACCAGGGCCAGGACGGTGACCATGTGTTCCTGGTGATGGAACTGGTCGAGGGTGGCACCCTCCGCGAACTGCTCCGCGAGCGTGGTCCGATGCCGCCGCACGCGGCCGCGGCCGTCGCCGCACCCGTTCTCGGGGCCCTGGCCGTCGCTCACCGTGCCGGTCTGGTCCACCGCGACGTCAAACCGGAGAACGTTCTCATCTCCGAAGCCGGTGAGGTGAAGATCGCCGACTTCGGCCTCGTGCGGGCTGTCGCGGCCGCGACCACGACCTCACGCAGCGTCATCCTGGGCACCGCGGCCTACCTGTCACCGGAACAGGTCACCAGCGGTAGCGCGGACGCCCGCAGCGACGTCTATTCCGCCGGCGTGCTCGTGTTCGAGATGCTCACCGGTCGCACGCCGTTCACCGGCGACACGTCGCTGTCGGTGGCGTACCAGCGTGTCGAGAAGGATGTGCCCGACCCCGGATCGTGGATCGACGGAGTACCCGCGGAATTCGACGAACTGGTCCGCCGTGCCACCGAGCGCGAACCCGGCCAGCGGTTCGACGACGCGGAGGCGATGGCTCGGGCGCTCGGCGATGCGTGCGAGGCACTCGATCTGCCCCGGTATCGCGTACCTGCCCCGCGCCGGTCGGCGGCATCGAGCGCGGCACCTGCTGCCGCTGCTGCCGCTGCTGCTGCCGCCGCCGCGTCCGCCGCCCCGGCGTCACAGCGGGAACCTGCAACCACGGTGATCTCCGCGGCGGCATCGTCGCATGCTCCGACCTCGGTCTACCCGGTCGCGCCCGAGCAGATTCCGCCCGCCGACGCCGACGTGGCGCCCCCGGCAGAAGTGCACGCCACGCGCACGATGCACACCAAGGTCGTCACCCAGCCGCATCATCGGAGCGACCCGGAGCAGCCCGCCCCTCACGGCGATCACGTGAACGACCAACGGCGGCATCGTCGTTCCGTCATCGGGTGGATCGCTGCGATTCTCGTGCTCGCATTGTTCATGGGTATCGCGGGATGGTGGCTCGGCGCCGGACGTCTCACCGATGTACCGACCGTGAACGGACTCGACCGCGCCGCCGCCGTCTCCGCCATCGAGGCAGCAGGCCTGACGAGTGAGGTGCGCGGGGAGTACTCCGACGATGTCCCGCCCGAGACGGTGCTCGGCACCGATCCTCCGACCGGCTCCCGCGTTCCGGACGGCGGCTCGGTGGCTCTCCTGGTCTCGCTGGGCCCGCCGACGGTGCCGAATGTCCCGGGATCGGGTGAGCGATCGGTCGTCGAGGACGAATTGCGCCGGCGCACGTTCGAGCCTGTCGACGGCGGCAGCGCGTTCAGCACGACGGTGCCCGAGGGTGGTGTGGCTGCCCTGGATCCGGCGCCCGGCACGGTTCTGCCTGTCGGTTCGGAGGTCCGAGTCGTGGTGAGCAAGGGTTCGCCGCCGGTGGAGTTGCCCGATCTCGCCGGGAAGACCGTCGACGACGCGCGGCGGATCCTCGACGACGCCGGTCTGACCGTGAGCGACGTGGAGGAAGTGTTCGATCCGGAGATCGACGGCGGGCGGGTGTCCGGTACCGATCCGGAGGTCGGCACAGAGGTCGGCGCGGGTGGCACCGTGACGCTGCTGGTGTCGAACGCCGTCAAGGTGCCGTCGATGCTCGGGCGGTCCGTCGGATCTGCCCGCGACGAACTCGAGGAGATGGGGTTCGAGGTGACGGTGCGGCAGGTCGCCGACTCCGACCGGTCCGTGGTGATCGCTCAGAGTCCGGGTGCGAACGGCCGCGCGGAAGAGGGCAGCACGGTCACGTTGACCGCACTGCCCTGATCCCACACTGCCTGATCCGAAGTACCCGGTCGGCGGCGGAGCGCCGCCGACGGGTGGACGCTAGCCCCGCAGCATCTCCGCGACGAGGAACGCCAGTTCGATCGACTGCTGGGTGTTCAGACGCGGGTCGCACGCCGTCTCGTACCGACCGTGCAGGTCGAGGTCGGAGATGTCCTGGGCTCCGCCGAGGCACTCGGTGACGTTCTCCCCGGTGAGCTCGATGTGGATGCCGCCCGGGTGGGTACCGAGTGCGCGGTGCACCTCGAAGAAGCCCTGCACCTCGTCGACGATGCGATCGAAGTGGCGGGTCTTGTAGCCGGTGGACGCCTTGTGGGTGTTGCCGTGCATCGGGTCGCACTGCCAGATCACCTTGTGGCCGGTGGCCTCCACGGCCGCGACGATGCCGGGAAGCACCTCACGGACCTTCGAGTGACCCATCCGGGAGATCAGGGTCAGTCGTCCGGGCGTGTTGGTGGGGTCGAGCCGCTCGACGTATTCGGCGGCCATCTCGGGGGTCGTCGAGGGGCCGATCTTCAGGCCGATCGGGTTCGACAGCAGTTCGGCGAACGCGATGTGCGCGCCGTCGAGCTGACGAGTGCGGTCGCCGATCCACAGGAAGTGCGCCGACAGGTCGTACAGACGCGGTTCGTCACCGGAGGTGTCCAGCCGCAGCATGGCGCGTTCGTAGTCGAGGACGAGCGCCTCGTGGCTCGCGTAGATGGTCGCGGACCGCAGGTTGGGGTCCACGACGCCGCACGCATCCATGAAGCGCAGGCCCCGGTCGATTTCGGACGCGAGCGCTTCGTAGCGCGCACCCGCGGGCGACGACGCGACGAACGCGCGGTTCCAGTCGTGCACCCGGTGCAGGTCGGCCTCACCAGCTGCGGTGGCCGCGCGCACGAGGTTCATCGCGGCGCTCGCGTTGGCGTAGGCCCGCACCAGCCGGGACGGGTCGTGCGCGCGGACGCTCTCCTCGGCGACGAGCGAGTTGATCATGTCGCCGCGGTACGACTTGAGGCCGAGCGCGTCCGTGTCGGACGAGCGGGGCTTGGCGTACTGCCCGGCGATGCGGGCAACCTTCACGACCGGCGTCGACGCACCGTAGGTGAGAACGACGGCCATCTGCAGCAGCGTGCGGATGTTGCCTTTGATGTGCGGTTCGGTGTTGTCGGCGAAGGTTTCCGCGCAGTCGCCGCCCTGCAGCAGGAATGCCTCACCGCGTGCGACTGCCGCGAGCTGCCGCTTGAGCTCTTCGACCTCGCTGGGAACGGTGATGGGGGGCACGCTCTCGAGCACGGTCCGCATGGCTGCGGCCTGCTCCTCCGGCCAGGTCGGCTGTTGCAGCGCCGGCTTGGCAAGTGCCGCGTCGAGCTGGTCGCGCAGCTCCACCGGCAGTGGAGGCAGTTCGGGCAAGCGGTCGATCGGCACGTCCACAGTCCAGTTCACAGAACCCAGGATATGACCCGGCACGCCCGGTCGTGCGCGGACCCCGGATCGGGGTCTCACCGCGAACGGCGTGCGGCCTCGATCGCCTCGAACTTCGCGAGATTGTGGCGGGCGTCGGCGAGTGCGTCGTGGTTGTCGTCCGGGACTCGCGGCAGTGGGGGCCGGCCCGCGTATTCCCAGTGTTGCCGCAGCTCACGGGTGTATCGCGGGAGCACCTCGGGCAGTTCCGGCATCGTGCCCCACAGTTGCACGAGGACGACGTGGTCGTAGGCACCGATCCATGCCCACAGTTCCGGCTGGACGCCCGGCCTCGGAACGAGGAACTTCAGCAGGTCGTCGCGGATCCGTGCGCGCGAGCGCCATGCGGGATGCGAGGGGGACGGCAGCTTCGGAAGCACGTTGCGGCGAACCCACTCCCCCGCTCGGTCGGGGTCGAATTCTGTTGACACCGCGTAGAATTCGCGGCCGTCCTCGCAGGCGACACCGATCGATACGAGTTCGATGGTTCGACCGTCCTCGATGAACTCGCAGTCGTAGAAGTAGCGCACGTACTCACATTATGCCGGGGCAACCGGGCACGTGACCTGCGGGGTCGCGTTCGATCAGCCCGCCTGGGTGTCGGGGAGGCGATCCGCTTCAGGAGCCTGCGTCACCGCAGGCCCTTCCGCGATGCCGTCGGGCTTGGGCTCCTTGAGCGAGGCCGCGTAGATGTCGACGTATTCCTGGCCCGACAACTGCATGAGGGCGTACATGACCTCGTCGGTGACGGTGCGTTCGACGAACCGGTTGCCGCCCATGCCTTCGAAGCGGGAGAAGTCGATGGGCTTGCCGATGCGCACGGTGACTTTCGCCGGTCGCCACATCTTCGACCCGATCGGGTTCATCTGGTCGGTTCCGATCATCGCCACCGGAATGACGGGAACCCCGGTCTCGAGCGCGAGCCTGGCCAGGCCGGTCTTGCCCTTGTAGAGACGACCGTCGGGCGAGCGGGTCCCTTCGGGGTAGATACCCAGCAGTTTCTGCTGGCCGAGGACGCGGACACCGGCAGCGAGAGCGTCCTGGGCGGCGTCGGCGCTGGTGCGGTCGATGGGGACCTGCCCGGCCGCGGAGAAGAACCAGCGCTGGAACCGGCCCTTGAGCCCTGTTCCGGTGAAGTACTCGCTCTTCGCGAGGAAGGTGATCCGCCGCCGCACCAGCAGGGGAAGGTAGAACGAGTCGAGCACCGCGCGATGATTACTCGCCAGGATAGCCGGACCGTTGGCGGGAATGTTCTCGCCGCCTTCGAATTTCGGACGTCCCATGAGCAAGAGCAGAGGGCCCAGCAGAACGTACTTCAACAGCCAATACCACATGGCATCCTTCCCCGAAATCGATCGGTCCCCGATATGCGCCGGCGCGGAGGCAGCACTACCGTCCCGACGGTCGACTCTACGACGACGCGCCCACCACACGCACATCGGCAACGTGCCCGCCCCCACGCTGCGGCGCGCGAGGTGATCAGGATCTCACCTGTGGGCCGCTGCGCGCGAGGTCCGCCGCGCCGACGAGTCCCGCCGCGTCGCCGAGTTGGGTGACGCGGACGCGCGCGAGGGGCCGGTGACCGGCGCCGGTGGTCGCCGCGGCGTAGTGCTCGCGCGCGTCGTCGAGGAACAGCGACGCCGACCCGGACACCCCTCCCCCGATCACGATGATCTCGGGATCGTAGATGTCGGCCACCATTGCCAGGCCGAGTCCCAGCCAGCGGGCGAAGTCCGCGACCGCGGCGACGGCGAGCGGGTCACCGTCCTGCGCGGCGCCGGCGATCCGGCGTCCGGTCAGCGAGCCCGGATCGGCGGCGACACCTGCGGCGAGCTGAGATCTGCCCGGAGCCGATGCGAGCATCTCTACTGCTGTATCGACGAGTGCTGTTCCGCTGCAGTATCTTTCCCAGCACCCACGCTTCCCGCACGGGCAGGGCCGCCCGTCCGGCACGACCTGCAGATGACCGAGTTCCGGCGCGACTCCGTAGGCCCCGCGATACAACCTGCCGTCGATGAGCAACGCGGCGCCGATCCCGGTGCCGAGCGCCACGACCACCGCGACCCGGCTCCCGGCGGCGGCCCCGAATCGGTATTCGGCCCACGCCGCGGCGTTGGCGTCGTGCTCGAGCACCACCGGCAGCCCGAAGCGTTCCTCGAGTGTCGCCCGGACGGGGGCGCCGACCCACGGCAGGTGCGGGGCGAACCGCACGGTGGTGCGGTCGGCGGTGAGGAAACCCGCGACCGCGAGGCCGACGGCGGCCACGTCGTTGCGTTCGGCGAGGTGTGCCACGACCCGGTGCAGGGCGTCCTCGAGCACCGGCGCCGATCCGGGGGTGGGTGCTCGCACGGAGTCCACCACCTCACCGTCGCGGTTCACGACGGCAGCGCGGATGCTGGTGCCACCCACGTCGATTCCGATGGTGTGGCGGGCGGAGGACGCAGATCGGCGCGAGTCCGGGCTCATACCTACAGACTGCGGGGTCAGGGGCGGATGGTGACGGAGATCGGCACGAATCCCTTGCCCTGATCGCGGGGTTCGGGCGGCGCCGGATCCGTGGGCTCGGGCGAGCCCGGTTGTCCCGGGAGATGACGGGCGAGCCATTCGCGCACCAGAGCGATGAGGGCCGCGAGCTGGGAGGCCAGCAGCGTCAGCAACTCGTGATTCTCTCCGCGGAACAGTGCCACCGCGGCACACACCGGGCACCATGCGCAGCCGGTGGTCGCCGGAGGACGCGACTCTCCGCCGTGCTCGCCCGCACCGTGGGCCGTGGGAGCCGTGCCGGCGGTGTCGCCGCGGTCCGCCAGCTGGTCCACCACGCCGTCCATGAAGTCGAGGACCGTGTCGGCCAGGACTCGCAGGTCGGCGAGGAGCGGGTCGAAGTCTTCGCTCACTGCGGCCACACCGCCGGGTCGGGGGCGAACCGTACGAGAAGATCGGTGCCGTCGAACTCCGCCTCCGACACGGTGCACCTGCGCAGCACGGAGGCGAGACGGACGCGTCGGCGGATGCCGTCGGCGCCGACCACGAGGTCGTCGTCGACTCGTCCCAGCGTCAGCGACGACGGGTCGGCCAGCGGCAGATACATCCGCATCGCATACACAGACTCCACTCCCGTCCCCGACTCGTGCTCTACGCGAACCCGTTCCACGCCGCTGACCGGAAGGGCCTGCGGATCGCGGAGATCCCGGGAAAGACCGGTAGCCAACTCCCCGAGAGACGCCCACCCTACCGGTTCTTCGTCGAGTTGCTCACACCCGACCACCGGCACCTCGGTGACGATCGCGGTCGTCTCCGCGAGGACCGCCATCTGGTCTGCGCGGCGCCGCGCCAGCCATTGTGCGGCCGGACCGTCGTCGTCGAAGGCCGGCACGATCCCGTTGACGACCACCGCCTCGAGAGTCAGTCCGATCAGGGCGGTCCACGAGCGGAGCCGGGTCAACTCGGCGAGGCCCACGCGGTCGGGGGTCGACACGAGCACCGCCGTGGTCTCGGCCGGGTTCTCGAGCAGATCGCAGGTCGCGCCGATACCGGTGAGAACCCGGTCGTACAGCGCGACCACCACCGCCAGTCGCGGGTCGGGCCCGAGCGTCGCTTCGACGCGGCTGTGCTGTGGCCAGATGCGTTCCATGTATTCGGCGAACGTGCGTGGGGCCGTGAGCATCCGGACCGCGGCGGCCGACGCGGGCGCATCGACGATCACGGTGTTCCATCGGCCGCTTCCGGCCAGGCGCACGACCTCCGACCACGCGAGCAGTTCCTCGACCCCGGGCAGACCGGTGAGTTCCTCGGGTGCGGGGAGGGCGAACCGGTCGCCGTGCTCGTGGCCGGTCGCCATCGATGCCAGCGAGGCCAGGCTCGCGAAGCGCTGCTCGAGCAACGCCTGCGAATCGATTTCGATCAGGTCGAGGCCGTCGCCCGCGGACCGCACTCCTCGTCCGGGAGCGACACCCAGCACGTCGGTCAGTGAATGCGCCTGGTCGAGCGAGGCGACCAGCACCGGCGCCCCGGCGCGAGCGAGGCCCACTGCGGTCGCCGCGGCGAGTGTGGTCTTCCCGGCTCCACCCTTACCGAAGAACACGCGCACACGCGCGGGACCGGTTTCGCTCGAGGTGCCGGTTTCGCTCGAGGTGATCAGCCCTCCACCTGCTTCTTCAGTTCCTTGAGCGCGGTGTCGGTGATGACCTTCTCCGCCTTCCGCTTGAACAGTCCGATCATGGGGATGTTCACGTCGACGGTCAGTTGGTAGTCGACGACCGTCCCGCCGTCCGCGGTGTCGTTGAGAACGTACGAGCCGGACTGCGCCTTCTGGATCTCACCGGATTCCAGTTCCCAGCTCACGGCACGACCGTCTTCGGCCCACTGGTACCGCAGAACGTAGGTGTCCTTCACGATTCCTGCGTCGAGGACGAAGCGGACCCGCTCGGCGAGACCGTCGGGCCGGGTGTCGAGCACTTCGACCGTCTTGGCGGCCTCGACCCAGGTGGGGTAGGCGGCGAAATCGGCGATGACAGCCATGACCCGATCGGCCGGCGCATCGATGGTGATCGACCTCTTGGTCTTCTCGGCCATGCGATGAATGCTCCCTTTCGTCCGTCCCACCAGGGGCGGCGCACTCGACGCCGTCGCCCGTTGTCTATCACACACCGTATCGGGCGGCCACGAGCTCACAGGTGGGGGGATTCGCCTGCCGGACGACCCGCTTCGAGGCGTGCCTTCACCTCGAATGCCATCTTCTTTCCGGCGACGCGACGCGCACGCGTCAAGCCGGCCGTGTCCACCGTTCCGATGCGCTCGGGCGCGACACCTGTCGGTTCGCAGTGCAGGAAGTAGTGCACGACGGCACCGTCGAGAACGGGCTCGATCCACACTTCCATGGTTCCGTTGACAGGGCCTGCGACGGCCCACCGGATTCCCTTCTCGGCGCGGTCCTCCCGGACCGTGAGCGCGAGGTCGGGCCACCATGCCCGCCACCGCGCGGGCGACGCCACGGCCGCCGCGATCCGTTCCGGGGGTGCGGCGATGAAGGTTTGGTCCGCCACCTGAATGCTGCTCACGGGGACAGCTTCACATACCGGCCGACGGGGTTCGTCCGTCACCCCGCCGATCGGCGCCGGGGGGTGACGCCGCCGGTGCGACCTCGAGGAATCGGCGTAGCTTCGCTCCCAGCACGTCCCAGCGCCAGTCTTCGGACACCCACGCCCGTCCCGCGGCGCCCATGGCCGCGGCCCGGTCCCGGTCGGCGAGAATCCCGGCGACGGCCGTCGCGATGGCGGTCACCGACGTGCCGTCGACGACGAATCCGGTTTCCCCGTCCCGGACGGTTTCCGGTGCGCCGCCCGACCGCCCCGCGACGACCGGAACGCCGGTCGCGGAGGCTTCGAGGTACACGATGCCGAGGCCTTCGACGTCCAGTCCTCCGCCGCGGGTCCGGCACGGCATCGCGAACACGTCGGCGATCGTGTGGTGTGCCGCGAGCTCGGCGGCAGGGACACCGCCGGTGAAGACGACGTGGTCGGCGACGCCGGTGCGCTGCGCGAGGTCGCGCAACCGGTCCTCGTAGGGGCCGCCGCCGACGATGACGAGTACCGCACCGTCGATCCGGCGGCGGATCTCGGGCAGTGCGCGGATCAGCATGTCCTGGCCCTTGCGCGGAACCAGCCGCGACAGGCACAGCACCGTCGGGCGGTCGCCGAGGCGGTATCTGGCCCGCAACTCCGCGCGGGCCACCGGATCCGGGCAGAAGACGTCGGTGTCCACACCCGACGGGAGGTGTTCGAGTCCGGCGCGGGGGCCGAACGCCGAGGCGAACCGGCCGCGGGTGTAGCGGCTGACGTAGGTGATCGTGTCGGTGGTGTCGCCGATGCGGCGCAGGGCCGCGCGTCCTCCCGGAACCATCGACCATCCGACTTCGTGACCGTGGGTACTGGCGATCACGCGTTGCGCCCCGGCGCGCCGCACGACCGGCGCCAGGAGCGCCAGCGGTGCGGCTGCTCCGAACCACACGCTGTCGCAGTCGTATTCGTTCACCAGTTGCGCGGCGCGACGCGCCACGTCGGGGGTCGGGAGCATCAGTGTCGTGGGGTGCCGAACCACCTCGTACGGTTGCTGCGCGTCGAACTTCACGTGGCTGTCGCCGCGCCAGCGCGGTGCGTAGACCACCAGATCCTCGGCGGGCAACTGCCCTGCGAACGCCTGCAGATACGACTGGATACCGCCGGGACGGGGCGGAAAGTCATTCGTGACCAGCAGAGTTCGCGACATGGCTACACCGTAGCGAGGCCGGTGCCGCTCCCGGGTGGACGGGTCGGCTCAGCCCACCGCCAGACGCTCGGTCACCCACTTGCCCCACCGGCCGACGTATTCGTCGGTGCCGACGCCCACGACCTTGCGGAGCGCGTCGTCGACCCGGTCCGGCTCGGCCGGTCCTGCCGCCAGTTCCCGGTACAGCGACGTCAGGCGGTCCGTCCCGAACTCGTCGGCGGTGAATGCCGCCACCGACCATGCCGTCTCGTAGGCGCTACGCGCTCCCTCGGCCGCGGTGAACTCGGAGTCACCTGGTAACGCGTCGGGCGTGCCGTCCTCGAGTACTTCCGTGACGAGCGTCGGTGCTATTCGCCGGAGGTCGTCCGCGGTGACGCCGCCCGCGGGTGCGCTCCCCGTTCCGCGGTAACCGACATAGTCTGCGTATCCCTCGAGGATCCACAGCGGCGAGCCGTCCACCGTGTCGGTGCGGGTGGCGATGTGCACCATCTCGTGCCGCAGCACCGCCCGCAGACCCGGGCGGGTCAGGCGCTCCCCCGCGTTCGGGGCGAACACGATCCGCTGGCCGGTCGCGGTGGTGCTCCCGGGCCGTACGGCGTCCGAGACCGCGACGGCCGCGATCTCCTCCCCGTCGTGGTTCGTTCCCACCTGATAGGTGAATTCCTCCCGCGAACCCGTCGCGAGAACGAGGGCACGCCGTGACCAGTCCTCGCCCCAGACCTCGGAGACGGCGTCGACGGCGGAGTCGAGTTCGAGGGCGGTCGCTTCGATGAGGTCGCGGCGATCGGCCGGCCCGACCACCAGCGAGCGACCACCGGACGTCGGCACCTCGGCGACGTACAGGCGGCCGTGATCCCACGGCCCGCGCCAGGTCACAGCGCCGGGAAGGTCGGGCGCGTCGTCTGCGAGCAGCCAGCCACCGGAACGCTCGACGAACAGCGCGGTCACAGGGCGCCGCGTCGGTTCGTCGTCGATTCCGTCCACCGCGTAACGGAGGTACAGGATGTGCGCCCGCACCGGATCGGTACCGAACGCGGCGGCAACGGCGGCTGGCACGTCGAGGCCCGGTTCGGGTCCGAGTTCGTATCCGAAATCGGCGAGCGGGAGCGCCGCGAGGGACTCGGCACGCGACGTCTCGGCCGCGAGCAGTGCCGTGGCAGCGGGGTCGATCACCGAGGCGAGTGCGTCACGGTCCTCGGTGCGCACCGCCTCCGCCCAGCGGTCGATCAGTGACTGCAGGTCGGCGCGTGTCGACTGCTCGGCCTCCGCGGAGTCGGCCGGTGTGACGACGAGCAGGACACCGGCGGTCACGACGGCGAGGACGAGCCCGGCCAAGCCGAGTCGTTCCCACCGCCGATGACGATTTGTCGACGCAGGCGCAGGCACGGCGGCCAGTGTAAGCGGGCCGCCGTTCGGTCAGTAGCGGCGCGCGCTGTGGAACGGGAAGCTTGCCATCGACTGCACCTTGACGGGCACACCGAAGGTGGAGGCGTGCACGATGTTGCCGTCGCCCGCGTACAGGCCCACATGGGAGGCGTCGTCGTAGAAGATCACCACGTCGCCGGGCTGAAGGTTGTCGCGCGAGACGGGGATGCCGCCCTGTGCCTGGGCCTGACTCGAGCGCGGCAGGGTCTTGCCCACCTGCTTGTAGGCCCAGACGACGAGACCCGAGCAGTCGAACTGGTTCGGTCCGGTCGCACCCCACACGTACGGGTCACCGATCCGGGTCAGGGCGGCGCGCAACGCTCCCCCGCCGGTGCCCGGAACGAGGTGCTGAAGGATCTTGTCGGCGTCGAGGCCGGGAGGGAAGGGAGTGCCCGCGAGGATTGCCTTCTCCTCGTCGCTCAGCGCGTCGAACGCGTCGAGAACGCCGGCGATCTCGCTTTCGAGTTCCGACTTCCGCCGCTGCAGATCGTCGCGGAGGGCCTGTGCCTCTTCGGCCGCGCGCGCGGCGGCGTCCGCCGAGCGCTGCGAGGCGGCTGCGACTTCGGCGGCTGCGGCAGTCGCGACCTTGAATCCCTCGACGTCGCGTGCGGTCTGCGCACCCAGCACGTCGAGCAGCACCATCTGGTCGAGCATCTGCTGCGGTGAATCGCTGACCATGAGGGCGAAGAGACGGTTGGTGCGGGCGCCCCGGTAGTTCGCCTGCGCGAGTTTGTCGACGGTCGGCTTGAACCGCGCGACCTCGGCCCTCGCCAGATCGAGCGCGGAGCGATCCTCGGCGGCGACCGTCTCGGTGGCCTGCTGGTCGGCGATCTTCGCCTCCAGGTCGAGCCCGGCATTGTGGAGCGCCTCGGTGGTCTGTTCGGACCGGCGTGACAGGTCCGCGAGATGTTCGAGCTTCGCCGTGGGGCTGTCGCCCGCCGGGTCGGCTCCTGCGGGTGGGATGGAGATGGCGAGCGCGATCAGGACCGCTACCGCCAAAAATGCACGAACTGACTGCTTCGTCCTACCGGAAACCACGAAGGCGCATCCTTTCGAAAGGTCTCGACGAGGTTACGGAACGGCATACGTTTGTGTCTACCCGGTGGTAACGGACAGGAAGACCGACGTGAGGGTGGGTCCGGCCGGAGCCGGACCCACCCTCACGAGCTGTCGAACCTGCGATCAGAAGCGGCGTGCGCCGTCGACCGGCATCGAGTCGAGCGGTGCGATCTTCACCGGCTGGCTCGAGGTGGAGGCATGGACGATGTTGCCGCCACCGATGTAGATACCGGTGTGGCTGCCGCCGTAGAACGACACGACGTCGCCCGGCTGCAGAGCGTTGAGGCTCACGGCCTGGCCGGCGACGGCCTGGTCGTAGCTGGTGCGGGGAACGTTCAGTCCGGCCTGCTGGTAGGCCCACTGCACGAGACCGGAGCAGTCGAACGAGCTCGGGCCGGCTGCACCGTAGACGTAGGGCGAGCCGATCTTGCTCTGGGCGGCATCGGCCGCACGCTGGCCGACCGAGGTGAACGGGGCGTTGTACGCCGCCGGTGCGGGGGCAGCGCCCGGCTGCTGGGGGATGAGGTTGGCGACCTCGGGCGGCAGGGTCACGCCGGCGGGCAGGTCGAAGGAACCGACGCCGGGGATGTTCACGGTGTCTGCCGCGGCGGGGCCGGCGGAGACGGTCACTGCGCCGAGCGCGATGGCTCCGGCGACGAGCGCGCGCCGAACGGTGCGCTTGTTGTTCTGCGAAACCACGAGGGGGGTGCTCCATTCTTCCGTTCACCCGCCGACCGAGTTAGCTGACGGGTTCGGGCCGGAAGTCAGCCCTACCCTTCGCCGCGAGCGGCGGAAGGGATTCACCCCAGATACTTAGTGGGTCCCCGGCTCGGATACTCCGTACTGGAGCGTCCGATTAGGCGGTTACCGAGCGGCTCCGACACCGGGGGTGGGCCGGAAAACTCTCCGCTTGGTCTCGAGAAGATTACGAAACGGCAACGGAGAAGTCGAGCGCTCCCAGGCTATTTTGTCCGATTCGCTCGTTTTGCGGCCTAATTCGTCGAATTTGATCAAGTTCGGTAACGGCTACATAACGAGGAGTTTGCTTTTGCTCCGAGCCCAGCTCGCGGGTTCGCCGGCGCACCCCACACCCGCCGCGCCTCCGCCGACGCCTTCGCTGGTCGTCGGCTTTTCCGGGCCCTCACCGCACCCGAATGCCACGCCTGCCCAGCGCACCGCCGACCGGCAGGCCTACCGGTATGTTTCGGTGCCCCCGGCCGACTCGGATCCCAAACCGGAAACACCGTGTGACGCTCGTCTCGATCGCCCAACGCCATCTGCCACCTCCGCGTTTTCCCAGGTGAGCTCCGGACCGGACTCGGTGCGGTCGCAGCACCGTTCGGATCCGTCGCCAGCTCTGTCGGTGCCGATTCCTAGGCTCACGCGCATGACGTCGCCGCCACGATTCACCGAATCCGGGCCCGGAGTGCAGCTCGGTTTCGACGAATTGGACACCCCCCTCCGAGACACCACGTTCGTCGTCGTCGACCTGGAAACCACGGGCGGCAGGGCAGGTGACGACGCGATCACGGAGATCGGCGCGGTCAAGATCCGCGGCGGTGAAGTGCTGGGCGAGTTCGCGACCCTGATCGATCCCGGACGAGCGATTCCGCCGCACATCGTGCAGCTCACCGGCATCACGACCGCGATGGTGTACGCCGCACCGAAGATCGAGGAAGTCCTGCCGGCGTTCCTCGAGTTCGCCGCAGGATCGGTGCTCGTCGCCCACAACGCCGGGTTCGACGTCGGATTCCTCAAGGCCGCAACCGCGCGCTGCGGCGTGGCGTGGCCGCGCTTCCCGGTGGTGTGCACCGTCAAACTGGCCCGTCGCGTCCTGGGCCGCGACGAAGCACCCTCGGTGAAGCTGTCGGCGCTCGCGCAACTCTTCCGCGTCTCGACGCAGCCCACCCACCGCGCACTCGACGACGCCCGCGCCACCGTGGACGTCCTGCACGCGCTCATCGAGCGCGTCGGCAATCTCGGCGTCCACAGTCTCACCGAACTCCGCGACTACATCCCCGCCGTCACCAGCGAACAGCGGGCCAAGCGCACGCTGGCGGCGCATCTCCCCCGACGGCCAGGCGTCTATATATTTCGAGGACCGTCCGACGAGGTGCTCTACGTCGGCACCGCCGTCGACCTCCACCGTCGGGTCCGCTCCTATTTCACCGGGTCGGAAACCCGCCCGCGACTGCGCGAAATGGTCGCGGTCACCACTCGTATCGACCACGTCGAGTGTGCCCACGGCCTCGAAGCCGGGGTTCGCGAACTCCGGCTACTGGCCGCGCACGCGCCGCCCTACAACCGGCGTTCGAAATATCCGATGCGCGGCTGGTGGATCGTGCTCACCGAAGAAACCTTCCCCCGCTTCTCGGTGAGCCGGACGCCCGCCACCGACGCCATCGGGCCGTTCTCCGCACGCGCCGCCGCGGCAGAGGTCGCCGCCCACCTCGCCGAACTGTGCGGGTTGCGCACGTGCACCCGCCGGATCGGCCGCACCGGCACGCACGGGGACCGGTGCCCACCCGAGGCAGTGGGCGCGTGTTCTGCTGCGGCGTTCGGTATCCAGGATGCGGCCGCGTACTCCCGGCAGGTGGAGCGGGCCCGCACGCTGATCCGCGGGAGCGACGACAGTGTTCTCCACGACCTGCAGTACCGCCTCGACCGTCTCGTGCAGGACGAGTTGTTCGAGAACGCGGCGCGCCTGCGCGACCGTGCGGCCGGCACCCTGCTCGCACTGCGACGAACCCAGCGACTCGCTGCGCTGGCCGCGGTTCACGAACTCGTCGCCGCCCGCCCACGCGACGAGGGCGGATGGGAGTTCGCTGTCGTGCGGGCGGGCAGGCTCGCGTCCGCGGGTGTCGCGCCTCGACGGGTGTCGCCGATGCCGGTCGTGGAGGCGATCGTCGCTGCCGCGGAGACGGTACGTCCGACGGCGGGACCGTTCCGGGGCGCGTCGCCGGAGGAACTGGGCCTGGTGGCACGCTGGCTCGACTCCGGGGGCGTCCGAATCGTCCGCACGAGCCAGGGGTGGTGCGAGCCCGCTCTGGGGGCAGGGCGCTGGAGCGAGTGGGCGGAACTGGCCCGCGACGCCCGGGCGGTGTCGGCGGTGACACCCGGCGAGCGGACGACCACTTAGTCTGATGGAACCCGAGGAAGGCAAGGAGCCCTCATGATCAACGCCATCGTCCTGATCGACGCCGAAGCGCACCGCATTCCGGAGACCGCGCAAGCGGTGGCCGACCTCGCCGGGGTCGACAAGGTGTATTCGTGTGCCGGGGACGTCGACCTGGTGGCTCTGGTGCGTGTCCGTGACCACGAACAGATCGCCGAAGTAGTTACGCGCGGCATCAACAAGGTGGAGGGCGTGACGAAGACCGTCACGCACATCGCCTTCCAGTCCTACTCGAGCGCCGACGTGGACGCAGGCTTCTCGATCGGCAGCTGACCGCTCGAAAACGACCGTGGGCCCGGACTCGTTCGAGTCCGGGCCCACGATCCGTTGCTGTGTCCTAGGGCGGCCAGGCGCTGTCCTACGCGCGCGGCGCGGCACCCAGACGCGTGGTCACCTCGGACCAGGCGCGGAGGACCTCCGCGGCCCGGCCGTTGTCGATGGCTGCGGCGGCGGACTCGAGTCCGGCCGCGAGTGCCTCCTCGAGACTGCCGTCGATGCCGCGGAAGGCCGCGATAGCGCCGGCTGCATTGAGAAGGACGGCGTCGCGCACCGGACCGGTCACGCCCGCCAGCACGTCGCGGGCGATGGCGGCATTCTTCTCTGCGTCTCCCCCGCGTAGCGCTTCGAGCGGTACCCGGGTGATGCCGAGGTCGGTGGGGTCGAGGGTGACGACCCGGACCTCACCGTCCCGCACGATGTGGACGGTGGAGGTGGTCGAGGTGGTGAGTTCGTCGAGGCCGTCGTCGCCGCGTACCACCAGCGCCGAGTTGCCGCGCTGAGCGAGCACACCGGCGACGGTGCCGACGAGGTTCTCGAATGCGCATCCGATCAGTCCCGCACGCGGGCGCGCGGGATTCGTCAGTGGGCCGAGGACGTTGAACGCCGTGGGAATGCCGATCTGCTTGCGCGGGGCTGCGGCGAACCGGAGTGCGGGGTGGTAGACCGGCGCGAAGCAGAACCCGATGCCGGCCTCCGCGACCGATTGGGCCACCTGGTCGGGCCCGAGGTCGATGTGGACGCCGAGTGCTTCGAGCACGTCGGCACCGCCACTCTTCGACGACGCCGCCCGGTTCCCGTGCTTGACCACGCGGATCCCGGACGCTGCGACGACGATCGACGCCATCGTCGAGATGTTCACGGTGTCGGCGCGGTCACCGCCGGTGCCCACGACATCGACCACATCGTTGTCGACGGGCACGAGCCGGGCGTACCCGAGCATGGTGTCCGCCAGCGCCCGCAACTCGTCGGGGGTTTCCCCTTTCATCTTCAGCGCGACGCCGAAGGCTGCGATCTGCGCGGCCGTCGCGTTGTCGGAGAAGATCTCCTCCATCGCCCACTGCGCCTGCTCGCGGGAAAGATCGTGTCCGGCGGTCAGGGCGCCGAGGACCGAAGGCCAGGTGGGCACCACCTCGTCCGCCACTCGCGTCGCGTTCATCGCACCTGCCCTCGCCGCATTCCGCTCCCTACCGGGCACCGGTGTGCCCTTCCGCCCGGAAGCTTAGCCAGGGGTGCTCGGGGGCTGTAGTGCGTCCCACCCGTGCGCGGTGCCGCCGAGTCGCTGCGCGAGCGAGACCATCCGCGACTTCTCCTGCGCGCAGTGCATGGCGTCGAGAACCTGGACGCGTTGCAGCACGAGGGGCGTGTGGTGGCCGTCCGCACCGGTGGGCGTCTCGACCGAGGCGACACCGACCGTGTAACCGTCCTGCGCGGCGAGCTCGACCGCCCGGTCGACTCCGGCCGGGGGAATCGTCAGGTGATGACGCAGCACCGCCTCCTCCGACTCGGACCAGTACGGCTCCGATTCGGTGCCCCGCGCCAGAGCCGTCGAACACGCCTCGGCGTCGTCGAACGAGGACACCACCACCACGAGGTCCGTGCGCTCCCGATCGAGAGGCTCCCGGCGACGCGACACCATTGCGCGAATCCGGTCCCACATGCCACTTACGGTGCTCATTGCACCACGATTGCACGTCTCTGTGGACCCCGCACGACCACCCCACCAGGGGAATTATCGGTCTGCCACCAGCACTGACGCGCCGATTTCGGCCCCGATTGCCCAAGACGTACTACGACGGGTCATACTAGCCAGCGTGACGAGCGCAGTAGGGACTTCAGGATCTGCAATCACACAGCGCGTGCACTCGTTGAACCGGCCCAACCTGGTCAGCGTCGGCACCATCGTGTGGTTGTCCAGCGAGCTCATGTTTTTCGCAGGGCTCTTCGCCATGTATTTCGTGGCACGGGCACAGGCGCCGGAAGGCATGTGGCCCCCGCCGCCCACCCACTTGAACCTGTGGCTGGCGGTTCCGATCACCACAGTGCTGATCGCTTCCTCTTTCACATGCCAGATGGGCGTCTTCGCAGCGGAGCGCGGCGACGTCTTCGGCCTGCGACGGTGGTACCTCATCACCCTCGCCATGGGCACCTTCTTCGTGCTCGGGCAGGGCTACGAATACATCACGCTGGTCGAGCACGGCACGAGCATCTCGAGCAGCGTGTACGGCTCGGTGTTCTACATCACCACCGGCTTCCACGGCCTCCACGTGATCGGCGGCCTCGTCGCCTTCGTGTTCCTGTTGATCCGTACCCGCGTCAGCAAGTTCACGCCGGCCCAGGCCACCGCCGCCATCGTCGTTTCGTATTACTGGCACTTTGTCGACATCGTGTGGATCGCACTGTTTGCCACGATCTATTTCATCCGTTAGCCAGCTGAACGCACAGGCAGCCCCCTGACGTCCAGTCCGTCCCAAAAACAAAAAGGGATACAGATGAGTTCATCCCCACCTCTCGGTTCCGAGGGTGACATGCCCGGTCGATCCTCGACAGCTTCCGCTGCCAAGTCCCGCCGCCAGCGCAAATTCCGCCGGCGCGTCACGGGCGCCCTGGTCCTGGCGGTCGGCCTGCTCAGTGCCGGCTTCCTCGCCTCCGCGTTGACCCCTGCCCCGCAGGTGGCCACTGCGCAGGACGACCAGAGCGCACTGATCCGCGAGGGCAAGCAGCTCTACGAGACCTCATGCGTGACATGCCACGGCATCAACCTGCAGGGTGTGCAGGACCGCGGTCCTACCCTGATCGGTGTCGGCGAGGCAGCCGTCTACTTCCAGGTCTCCTCCGGCCGCATGCCGGCCTCGCGCAACGAGGCACAGGCACTCCGGAAGGAGCCGAAGTTCAACGCGGCTCAGACCGACGCACTCGGTGCCTACATCCAGGCCAACGGTGGCGGCCCGACCGTCATCCGTGACGAGAACGGCGAGATCGCCGAGTCGTCGCTGCGCGGCAACGACATCGGTCGCGGTTCCGAGCTGTTCCGTCAGAACTGCGCCTCCTGCCACAACTTCACCGGCCGCGGCGGCGCGCTGTCGTCCGGTAAGTTCGCGCCGAATCTCGATCCGGCGAACGAGCAGCAGATTTACACGGCCATGCTCACCGGGCCGCAGAACATGCCGAAGTTCTCCGACCGTCAGCTGACGGTCGAGGAGAAGCAGGACATCATCGCGTACGTCAAGGCGGCCAGCGAGACGACCAACCCCGGCGGCTACGGATTGGGCGGGTTCGGCCCGGCTTCCGAGGGCCCGACCATGTGGGTGATCGGCATTGTTGCCGTCGTCGGCGCTGCACTGTGGATCGGAGCAAGGTCATGAGTGGCGGCGAAACGCCGGCTAACAAGCATTCCGTCGAGAACCTCGATCAGATGAGCCGCGACGACCTCGTCGCGCTCGGAACGAATCTCGACGGTGTCGATGTCGCATTCCGCAAGGATCGGTGGCCCGTCGAGGGCACCCGCGCGGAGAAGCGCGCCGAACGGAACGTCGCGTTCTGGTTCGTGCTCGCCGGCATCGCAGGTATCGCGTTCATCGCGATCTACCTGTTCTGGCCGTGGGAGTACCAGGCTCCGGGCGACCCGAACTACACCCTGTACAACCTCTACACCCCGCTGCTCGGCCTGACCCTGGGTCTGTCGATCCTCGGTATCGGTGTCGGCGCGGTGCAGTTCACGAAGAAGTTCATCCCCGAAGAGGTGTCGATCCAGGATCGTCACGACGGACCGTCGTCGGAGGTCGATCGCAAGACGATCGTCGCCGAACTGTCCGATTCGCTCCAGACGTCGACGCTTCCGCGTCGCAAGCTCATCAAGCGCACCGCGATCTTCGGTGGTGGCGCGCTCGGCGTCGGCCTGATCATGCCGCTCGGCGGTTTGATCAAGAATCCGTGGGCTCAGGGCGACAAGTCGCCGCTGTGGGTGTCGGGCTGGACCCCGAACTACGAGGGCGAGACCATCTACCTGCGCCGCGACACCGGCCGCCCCCAGGACATCGTCCTGGTGCGCCCGGAGGATCTCGACGCCGGCGGCATGGAGACGGTCTTCCCGTTCCGTGAGTCGGACCGCGGCGACGAGCACGCTCTGCTGCAGAGCCTTCGCGGCATCCGTAACGCCGTGATGCTCATCCGTCTGCGTACGGAGGATGCCGAGCGCGCCATCAAGCGCAAGGGCCAGGAGAGCTTCAACTACGGCGACTACTTCGCCTTCTCGAAGATCTGCACCCACCTCGGCTGCCCGACGTCGCTGTACGAGCAGCAGAGCAATCGCATCCTCTGCCCGTGCCACCAGTCGCAGTTCGACGCGCTCGAATACGGCAAGCCGGTCTTCGGTCCCGCTGCTCGTGCTTTGCCGCAGCTACCTATTACAGTGAACGAAGAGGGCTTCCTGGTCGCCAACGGCGACTTCACCGAGGCACTCGGCCCGGCATTTTGGGAGCGTCGCCCGTGAGTACTGCAACTCAATCCCGCGCCGCCAAGGCGGCCGAGAACATCGATTCCCGGTATCACCCGTCGGCAGGCCTCCGTCGGCAGATCAACAAGGTCTTCCCGACCCACTGGTCCTTCCTGCTGGGCGAGATCGCGCTCTACGCGTTCATCATCCTGCTGGTCTCCGGTGTGTACCTGACCCTGTTCTTCGACCCCTCGATGGCGCACGTCGTGTACGACGGCGTCTACCAGCCGCTGCGCGGCGTCGGTATGTCGCGTGCCTACGAGACCACCCTGAACCTGTCCTTCGAGGTTCGTGGCGGCCTGTTCGTCCGGCAGATCCACCACTGGGCCGCCCTGATGTTCGCCGCGTCCATCGTGGTGCACCTGCTGCGCATCTTCTTCACCGGTGCGTTCCGGCGTCCTCGTGAGGCCAACTGGGTGATCGGCTCGCTGCTGCTCATCCTGGCGATGTTCGAGGGCTTCTTCGGTTACTCGCTTCCCGACGACCTGCTCTCCGGCACCGGTCTCCGTGCCGCGTTCTCCGGCATCACGCTGAGCATCCCGGTCATCGGCACGTGGATGCACTGGGCGCTGTTCGGCGGCGACTTCCCCGGCGACCTGATCATCCCGCGTTTCTACGTCCTGCACGTCCTGCTGGTTCCTGGCATCATCCTGGCGCTCATCGCCGCGCACCTCGCGCTGGTGTGGTACCAGAAGCACACGCAGTTCCCCGGCCCCGGCCGCACCGAACAGAACGTCGTCGGCGTGCGCATCCTCCCGGTCTTCGCAGTGAAGTCCGGTGCGTTCTTCGCGATGACCTTCGCGGTCCTCGCGCTGATGTCCGGCCTCCTCCAGATCAACCCGGTCTGGAATATCGGCCCGTACAACCCATCGCAGGTCTCCGCAGGTTCCCAGCCCGACATCTACATGATGTGGACCGACGGCATGGCCCGAATCTGGCCGGCATGGGAGCTGTACCTGTTCAATCGCTACACGATCCCGCAGCCGTTCTGGATCGCCCTGATCATGGGCCTGGTGTTCGTGGTCCTGACGATCTACCCGTGGATCGAGAAGCGGTTCACCAAGGACGACGCGCACCACAACCTGCTGCAGCGTCCGCGTGACGTGCCGGTCCGTACCGCAATCGGCGCGATGGCCCTGGCCTTCTACGCAGTCGCGACCATCATGTGCGTCAACGACATCATCGCGTACAAGTTCGACATCTCGATCAACGCGACGACGTGGATGGGTCGTATCGGCCTGGTCGTGCTGCCGCCGCTCGCGTACTACATCGCCTACCGGTTCTGCCTGGGCCTCCAGCGCAGCGACCGCCAGGTTCTCGAGCACGGCATCGAGACGGGCATCGTCCGTCGCCTGCCGCACGGTGAGTACGTCGAGATCCACCAGCCGCTCGGCCCGGTCGACGAGCACGGCCACCCGGTTCCGCTCGAGTACCAGGGCGCCGCGATCCCGAAGACGATGAACCGTCTCGGTACCGCCGGTAAGCCCGGTGCCGGTAGCTGGTGGCGTCCGGACCCCGCGGAGGAGACGGCTGCTCTCGAAGCCGCTCACCACGAGGCCGAGGCCGAACTGCGCAACACGCTCCGCGAGTACCAGGAGCGCGTGCACGGCGAGACCAACGGATCCGACGCGAATCTGCCCGATACGAAGCACTGACATCGGCAGTTCAGAACAACGAGCGAGGCCCCGAACCTTTCAGGCGGGTTCACATGATCGTCGCAACACTCTCAACGAGAGGTTGCGACGATCATGTCGTTTCAGGAGGACTGCGACCGATTCGGTAACCAACTCA
>NZ_JBVOON010000022.1:0-71277 GCF_055664235.1 Rhodococcus sp. NPDC019050
GTCCCGCGCGCCGTACTTTTCCCCCCCCCACCCGGGGCCCCGCCGGGGGCGGGGATTTACTGTCGCGCACCTCCCCAACACCCTTTGGGGGCCCGCCCCCCCCCGCCCCCCCCCCCGCGACCCCTATGATCTCGGGTGGCTCGGTCCGCTGTGCGAGACGGCGCAGCAGTGCTGTGCCGACGTTGCCGCTCGCACCCGTCACGACGATTCGCGTGAGCGGGAGTTCAGGCACGGAGCGGACCTGTTCGGGTCAGCGGGCCTTGTCGGCCGCTTTCTTCTCGGTGGCGGCACCGCCGTGGGAGAGGGAGCCTGCGGCGTTCTCCAGATGTGCTCGCACGAACCACTGGAACTTCTCCAGCTGGCCGGTGTGCCCGATGAGGACATCTTCGGTGATCGGATCGACGTCGCCGACTTGCTCGATGGCCTTGCGGTTGTCCTTGATGACACCGTCGTAGACCAGGTCGAGAGCCGCGAGGTGGGCCTGCGCGGTGTCGCGCCCCACCGAGTAGTCGTCCCAGGTGCGGTTCTTCTCGATCGCTCCCGGCGTGCCCTTGGGCGACTCGCCGAGTGTCGCGATGCGTTCGGCGACCTCGTCGGCGTACCCACGTACGAGCTCCACCTGGGGATCGATCATTTCGTGCACACCGATGAAGTTGGGACCGACAACGTTCCAGTGGATGTGCTTGAGGGTGAGGTGCAGGTCGTTGTACGCGCTCAAGCGCTCCTGCAGGACACCTGCAACCTTCGATCCGTCCTTGCCGCTCAAACCGGGCACCGTGTATTTCGACATGTGCGATTCCTCCAAGTGCTATCTGGTTTCGTGGCCTTCGAATACCCCGCGTAGGCCGGTGTCCAAACCCTTCGCGTCTGCAACTACCCCGCTTCAGGTCGTGAGGAGGAGATCGGGAGCCGATATGCCGCGTCGGTGACGGGCACGCGCTGCCCACCGGTGTATCAGCAGCACGACCAGCGCCAACTCGAACGGAATGCCCCCGTAATACATCACCTGACTACCCAGTTCTGCGTCTGCCGCGGAGACACCGGGGGGCGGGTCCGCGTAGAGCGTCTTGGCCAGGATGTTGTGTGCAGCGATCGACAGCACCAGCACCGCTGCCCGCAGGCCGAACGAGGTGCGGTGCGGTGACGGATCCACACCCACCAGGGAATAGGTGTACAGGTAGCCGGCCGCAACGATATGGAGCTCGATCAGCCACGCCACCCAGGTGCCACCCTGCATGTACTCGAACATCCACGTCCGATACAGCAGCCACAGTCCACCGATGTTGAGGGTTGCCGCGACGAGGGGGTGGGTCAGCACTTCACTGGGGCGTGACCGCAGTACCCGCGAAACACGACGCGCCGACGACACCGGGAGTACTCGGAGCGCAAGGGTCACGGGGGCTGCGAGCCCCAGCAACAGGGGCACCGCCATGCCCACCACGACATGCGACACCATGTGTCCCACGAAGTCGAACGAGTGGTGCGCGCCGTGTCCGTGCCCACCTCCGTGCGCGGAGGCGTTGTTCACGAGGGCCGCGACGAGCGCCACCCACCCCGCGGTCCAACTCAGGGTGCGCGCGAGCGGCCAGTCCTGCGTTCTCGCCGCCACCGCCACGTAGGCGGCCACGGCGACGATTCCCAGACCGAGTAATACGACGGTTGTCATTGCGAGGCCGCCGGAGCCGGTGCCTTCCGGTAGGTGGACGCAATGATCGTTGCGCCGACCACGAGCAGCACACCGGCCAGGATGTTCCAGGTCAGGTCGTACGGCAGGAGATCGACCTCGTACCGGATCTGGTGGAGACCGAACAGCTTGTGCTGGACCAGCCCGTCGTACAACTGGAACGCGCCCACCGCGGTGACGAACCCACCCAGCAGTGCACGCACCCATACTGTCCGGTCACGAACCGACATCACCACGAGGTAGAAACCCGCGACCGTGGCGAACCAGCTGAACGCGTGGAACAGTCCGTCCGAGACGAGACCGGCCGACGTGGTCGATTTGTCGTAGAAGTGGTGCCAGTGAAGTATCTGGTGGAAGAGCACTTCGTCCGTCATGGCCACCGCACCCAAGCCGAGAAGGGCACCGGCCAATATGTTCCTGCCTCTTTCCGGTCGGAGCGACACGGCCGCCCCCTGCACATCACGCTGCGTCATGATCAATGGACTACCCCCGGGGTGGATGGTCAATCCCCGTAGAAGGTGGGTCGGACCACCCCGCACCCGTCGATCACGCTGGGGCGGAACGCCTCAGGAATAATTTTTTCTCTCGTGTGTTTCGATGCGGACAATCCGGGTATTCAGGACTTGGATCCGGAGCCGCTCGGTTTCGGACAAGACAGCGAGGTGGACGCAATGATTGTTCTGGGCCTGATTCTTCTCGTAGTCGGATTCTTCACCGGCATCTCGATCCTGACGACGCTGGGTGTCATCCTCCTGGTGATCGGCGTCATCATGGCGATCCTGGGAGCATCCGGCAAGGCCGTCGGTGGTCGTGCCCACTGGTACTGACCCTTCAGCACAGCCGAAAGTCCGGACGCTGCGGCGTCCGGACTTTCGGCTGTTCCGGGCATCCGGACAGTGAAAAACCCTCGCACCGTCGGCATTTACCAAACGCTGCGAGGGATTTCGATCGACGGGGTCGTGGACTCCGAGTCAGCCCCGGGCGGGACGCCGGTGACTGGTATCGCACAACGGGTACAACGCGCTGCGCCGGCATCGGCACACCGCCACCACGAACCGGTCCGATTCGGTCTCGGTCCCGTCGTCGGTCAGGATCCGAACCGGACCGTTGACGAGCATGGGCCCGCCCTTCACCTTGCGGACCACCGTGACGTCTTCAGCGTTTCCGGTCGTCGCGTGTACCACCCGACGACCGCCTTGCCCCTCAGAACCTGCCGGCACGGATGACCACCACCTCTTCGGTGTCGATGCCCTGTCGGGCGAGCTCGGCTTCTTGGAGATAGCTCAGCCGGCTTTGCAGTACCGGGCCGAACGGGATGCGCTCACGCGCGACGACCGAGCCTTCCAGGCCGGCTGCACGCACACGCTCGAGGGTCTCGTCGACGCCGGTGAACTCCGAATGGACGAGCAGCGCGAAACCCCGGGGCGACAGGAGCGTCGGCAACGAGTCGCACAGTGGGTCGAGAACGGATCGTCCGTCCGGCCCGGCGTCCCAGCGGGGATCTTTGCCCTCACCGTCGACCGGCACGTACGGAGGATTCGACAGGACCACGTCGAACGGTCCGTGCTCCACGGCCACGTCCAGGCTTCCGCGGAGCACCGAGATCGGCAGCCGACGTGACAGCGCATTGGCCCGGGCGGTGATAACCGCCCGTCGGGAGATATCGAGTGCGGTTACCGCGTCGGCTCCTGCCCGAGCAGCCGTGATCGCGAGAAAACCGCTCCCGGTACAGAAGTCGAGAACCTTTGCGTCCTGCGCTCCCCCGGCTTCGCGAAGAGCCTTGGCCAGGAGGAACGAATCCTCCTGTGGCCGGTACACGCCGGGAAGGCGCCACACACGAGGTGTATTCGGACGGTCCAGAACTGGAGAAGTGGTCACAGCTACATCACCCCGGAGTTCGATGTGCGGGCGTCCAAGACCCCGCAGCAGCCAATGCCTGAGCCGATCGTGCTGAGGGCGCAACTCCCCGGCGACATCGACCACGGGGTTCCGTCGGCCGGGTATTCGGTCATGGGCGCGAATACCCCGGTGCGTGTTTCCCCGAAACCTGGTGTTTACGCGACTGCCGGATTCGTCAGGACATCACCCGTCGACCGAAGGTGTGCAGGCGGCGGCGCAGCGGGCCTGTCACCTTCTGATCCTGGAGTGCGGCGTCGGCGGCATTCCACCCACACATTCCGTGGACGCCGCCGCCGGGATGCGCTCCTGCACTCGCGAGATACACCTTTCCCACCGGAGTTCGTGAACCTCCGAGGCCGGGTGCAGGTCGCAGGAACAACTGCTGGTGGATTTGGGCGGTACCGCCGTTGACTGCGCCACCCACGAGGTTGGCGTCGGCCGATTCGAGGTCCCCGGGACGCTGGACGGTGCGACCGAGAATCGTCTCGCGGAATCCGGGCGCGTACGCCTCGAGCTGGGCGTCCACCCGCTCCGCGAGTATGTCCGCCGACTCGTCGTCGGTGATGCCGCGGGGCAGATGGGTATATGCCCACGCACTTTCAGTGCCGGCGGGCGACCTGGTGGGATCGGTCGTGGTCATCTGGCCGAACAGCAGGAACGGCGACTCCGGGATCACGCCCGTCGAAAGGTCGGCGGACCACCGGACCATCGCGTTCGTGTCGGCACCCACGTGCACGGTGCCGGTCCGGGACAACGACGGCGATCGCCACGGCACCGGACTGCCGAGCGCGTAGTCGACCTTCACCACCGGTGTGTCCCATTCGAATCCCCGCAGGTCGTCGCGGGCGCGGTCGGCGACTGGGGAGCCGGCGAGGAGCGTCCCGTACAGCGCGGGCGCCGATACGTCCGCGAGGATCGCGCGGCGAACCTTCACCCGATCCCCACCTGCGGTGCGCACCGCAACGGCGTTCCCGTCTTCGACCTCGATTTCGGTGACCCGGCTACCGCACCGCAACTGCATTCCGGCATGTTCACCTCGTCGCACCAATGCGTCGGTGAGCGCCCCCGCGCCGCCGACCGGGGACGGAAAACCGACATCCTGGGCGAGCATCGTGAGGATGTACCCCATCACTCCGCTGCCCGGGGCGTCCGGCGGGATGTCGGAGTGCATGGCGTTGCCGAGCAGGAGCAGTCGGGCGGCTTCTCCGTCGAAGAGTTCCTCGCTCATCCGGCGGACGGGAAGTGCGAGCATCCGGGCGAATCGCAGACCTTCGGCAGGTCCGAGCGCGCGCAGCAGCGACGCAGAACCCCGAACCGGCGGGAAGGGGGAAAGCAGCAGTTGCAACAGCGCGCTGCGCACCTTGCTCCATTGATCGACGAGTCCCAGCCACGCGTCGCCGTCCCCCGCGCAGCGGCGCTCGAGATCGTCGGCGGTGTCCGCCGCATCGCGGGCGACGACGACCGCGTCCTCGTCGCCGGGCCCGAGAGGATGGCCGAACGAGTTCGGCGACCGACTCCACTGCAACCCGTGGGATTCGAGTTCGAGGGCCTCGAACGCGGGCGAGACCGCCCCGAGCGGGTAGAACGCGCTGAACAGATCAGCGCGGAACTCGGGATGGAGTTCGGCACTGCGCACGGCACCGCCCGGTTCCGGCTGTTCTTCGAGCACGAGGACGTCCCAGCCGGCATCCGCCAGTGCCGCGGCACCGGTGAGCCCGTTGGGGCCTGCACCGATGACGACCGCGTCGACGGTTTCCCCGGTCATGCGGCCGGCCCGTCGGGAGTCGCACGTTCCGCGAGCAGTGCCAGGCGCGACAGACACTCCTGATTTCTCGGCCACACTGCCTGCTCCTGCACGAAGTCGGGAAGCAGGCTGGGTACGCCCGTCACCACGTGCTCGGACATCGTCACGATCGAACCGCCCCCCGAGGCGGGTTCGATGTTCAGTTCGATCTCGGCCTGACCGAAGAGCCACGCGCGGGCGCGGAGAACCAGCCGTTGTTCGGGCGTCGCGGATAGCACTTCGGTGCAGTCGTCGATGAGCGCCGGCCACAAGCCGACCGAATGGTGGATGCGGCTGCCCACCTCGGGCCAGGTTGCGTCGACCTTCCGGATTCGGGAGGCCCCGACGACCCAGGTCGCGTAGTTCCATCCGTCCGCCAGGACTTCCCAGACCCGGCTCGGCGGCGTGGTGGTTTCCTTGCGTGCGACTCTGGTCATCCCCGCACTCCCCTCCTAGTCTGCGGACCGGGCTCCGGTCCCTGCGGGGACATACCCGCGACCGCCCCGCTCCACACCGGCTGCGACGTCGCGGGATGTGGAACAGCGGTGTGTGAGACAGCGTGTGTGAGACAAAGTCGGGAAGGGTACCTGAGCGGCATGCCCGCAGACACGAACGAACGCACGACATCCGAAGACTCACGGCCCGGCGCGACCGCTTTCGTCTTCGCTCCCTCCCCCCTTCTCACCGTCACCATCGAGCAGGCGCCGAACGGGGGCACAGAACTGCACATCCATCCGGGCGGGCAGGGCTTCTGGATCGGACGAATGGCATCCATCCTCGGTACCGACGTACACCTCTGCGGCCCGTTCGGTGGCGAGTCCGGCGGCATCCTCGTCGATCTGATCGACCGCGAAGGCATCACGGTGCACCCGGTGTCCTCCGCCTCCGACAACGGTTCGTACGTTCACGACCGTCGCGAGGGGGAACGCGAGGTGGTCGTGGACGTCCCGCCTCCCACCCTCAGCCGCCACGAGACCGACGACCTGTTCAGCGCGTCGCTCGGGGCGGGCATGTCCGCCGACGTGGCGATCATCGGGGGGCCGCACTGTGACGACGCTGTGCCCACCGAGCTCTACACCCGGCTGTGCGCCGACCTTTCCGCCCTGAATGTCCCTGTCGTCGCCGATCTTTCGGGTCCCTCCCTCACCGCCGCCCTGGAAGGTGGCATCGCCCTGCTGAAGGTGAGCCACGAAGACCTCATCGAGGACGGACGCGCCGCGTCGGACGATCTCGACGATCTCGTTGCGGCCATGCACTCCCTTCAGAAGGAAGGCGCCGAGAGCGTCGTGATCTCGCGGGCCGCCGATCCGGCAATCGCACTGCACGACGGTGTGATCTGGGAGGTCGAGGCGCCCGCAGTCCAGTCCGTGGACCACCGCGGCGCCGGCGACTCCATGACCGCCGGCCTCGCCGTGGCCTATGCGGCAGGCCTCCCCTTCGAGCAGGCGCTCCGACTCGGCGCGGCCGCGGGCGCGGTGAACGTCACCCGGCGAGGGCTGGCCACCGGCCAGCGGGAGGCCATCGAGAAGATGACCCAGAACGTGCAGGTTCGACGACTGGAGAAGGATCACGCATGAAAGCGCTGATCGTCAACGACGACGGGGTCGACAGCCCGGGACTCGCCGCCCTGGCCCGCGTGGCGGTGAGGGCGGGTCTCGACGTCCGGGTGGTCGCGCCCCACATCGAGCGCAGCGGTGCGAGCGCAGCGCTGACGGCGCTCGAAGACGACGGAAAGCTGAAGGTGTCACTTCGCTCCATGGAGGGTCTTCCCGACGTGGAGGTTCTCGCGGTCCACGGGTCGCCCGCGCTGATCACGTTCGTCGCCTCGTACGGCGCTTTCGGCGACACTCCCGACATCGTGTTGTCCGGGATCAATCTCGGACCCAACACCGGCCGCGCGATCCTTCATTCCGGGACGGTCGGAGCCGCCCTCACGGCGGCTGCTCACGGCGCGCGGGCGGTCGCGTTGTCGCTCAACGGGCTCGGCAGCGACGGATGGGACACTGCCGAGCACGTCGCCGACCGGGCCGTGCGGTGGGCGATCGACCACCTCGAACCCGGCGAGGTCCTCAATGTGAACATTCCCGACGTACCTGTCGAGGATCTGCTCGGGCTGCGCGACGCCCAGCTCGCGGAATTCGGTGCGGTGCAAGCCGAGATCACCGACTCGGACGAGGACTACGAAGCCAACGAGGACGACGACGACACCCGCACCGTGACGGTGTCGTTCCGAACGATCGACATCCACGGTCCCGACGACACCGACGCGGTTTTGCTGAGCCGGGGGTGGGCCACCGCGACCGCCCTGCAGATGCCGTTCGAGGTTGCGGGGTCCGATCTCGGCGACCTCGAGTTCTCCCGCGACACCGAAACCGCTTCCTGAGCCGCACGACCGGGAGCACCGGTCCGGTCGCACAGAAACCTACGACGCGCCCCACGTCCGACCGGACGTGGGGCGCGTTCGTGGGCGGAGGAAATCCGATCAGGGACGCAACGCGATCTTGATGGCGCCGTCCTGCTTCTTCTGGAAGATCTCGTAGGCGTGCGGTGCCTCTTCCAGAGACATGCGGTGGGTCGCGAAGGTGTCCACGCCGAGCGGATCGTCGTCGGTCAGCAGCGGAAGGATCTGCGGCACCCAGTTCAGCACGTTCGCCTGGCCCATGCGCAGACGAATCTGCTTGTCGAACATGGTCATCATCGGCATGGGGTCGGCCATCCCGCCTTACACGCCGCTCAGCGAGATCGTGCCGCCGCGTCGCACGATATCGATGGCCGTGTACAACGCGTGGAGCCTGTCGACTCCGGCCCGTTCCATCAGAGGTTCGGCGATCGCCGACGGCAGGAAACCCGCCGCCGTCTGGGCAAACTTGGCCACGGGTGACCCGTGCGCTTCCATTCCCACGGCGTCGATGACCGAGTCGGCTCCGCGTCCGTCGGTACGGTCGCGAATGATGTCTCCGAGATCGTTGCCGGCCTCGCGGAGATCGATCGTCTCCATCCCGCGACCGGCTGCACGCGCGAGGCGCTCGGGCACGAGGTCCACCGCGATCACGCGCGCGCCGCGGTGCATTGCGACACGTCCGGCCATCTCGCCGATCGGCCCGAGTCCGAGCACCGCTACCGTGCCCCCGTCCGGGATCTCCGCGTACTCCACCGCTTGCCACGCGGTGGGCAGAACGTCGGACAGATAGGAGAACCGGTCGTCCGACGGGCCTTCGGGGACCTTGATGTGCGTCGAGTCGGCATGGGGCACCCGCAGATACTCGGCCTGCGCGCCCGGCACGCTTCCGTACAACTTCGAGTACCCGAACAGTGCTGCGCCGCCGCCTTCTTCGCGTACCTGGGTGGTCTCGCACTGCGACTGCAGTCCGTGATCGCACATGAAACAGCTGCCGCACGAGATCTGGAACGGGATGACCACCCGGTCGCCCGGTGTCAGGTTCGTGACACCGGCGCCGACTTCTTCCACGATCCCCATCGGTTCGTGCCCGAGAATGTCGCCGGCTTCATGAAGGCCCCGAGCACCTCGTACAGGTGCAGGTCGGACCCGCAGATGTTGGTGGTCGTGATCCGAATGACGGCATCTGTCGGTTTCTCGATTTTTGTGTCCGGGACATCGTCGACGCTGACCTTGCGACGACCCTGCCATGTCACTGCCTTCATCGGGACTCCTCCACTGTGGATTACACGTGGTTTCCGGCTACCCGGCCCCCACCGGGGTTAACCGCGCCGATCCGGGTATCCGGCGGGAGTGAATGTCCGGCTCGACCGACGCCCACCCGCCTGAAACCACCTACGAAGGAGATCCCACGTGACCTCACTGTGGCTTGCACGCGACGCCGAGGCCGGCGCCGAACCCGGCGACGATTGGACACAGCGGCGCGAGGTGTACGACACCGTCGTCGTCGGCGCCGGATTGACCGCAGTGGTCACGGCGCTACTCCTCACCCGGGCCGGGCAGCGGGTCGCGATCCTGGAGGCGCGTGACGTCGGGGCTGTGACCACTGGCAACACCACCGCGAAAGTGAGCCTTCTGCAGGGAACCACCCTGTCCCAGATCTCCCGCAGGCATTCACGGCCGGTCGTGCAGGCGTATGTGGACGGCAACCTCCGCGCGCAGGAGTGGGTCGCCGACTTCTGCAAGGACAACCACGTGGCGACCGAAACCGCCGATGCCTACACCTACGCGACGAGCAGTGCGAGCGTGAGCACCATCGAGGCCGAGCATCGGAGTTGCCTCGCGGCAGGTCTGACGACCCGCCTCGTGACCGAGACCGAGTTGCCCTATCCCGTGTCGTCCGCGGTCGTGCTGCCGAACCAGGTGCAGTTCGACCCGATGCCGATGCTCCGCGCTGCCGTGCGGGAGATCCGGGAGAACAACGGTGAGGTGTTCACGGGGATCCGGGCACGTTCGGTGAAGACGGACAAGTCCGGATGCACCGTCGAGACCGCTTCCGGGAGTGTCCGCGGTGGACACGTCGTGCTGGCCACCGGCACGCCGATCCTCGACCGCGGCGGTTTCTTCGCGCGACTCGAACCGGAACGCTCGTACGCGCTCGCCTTTGAGGTACCCGAGCCGCCACCGACCGGAATGTATCTGTCGGCGGACTCCCCGTCCCGCTCACTGCGCACCGCCCCCGCGAAGAATCGTGGGTCGCGTGAGTCCGGCCGCGACGGTGAACGCCTGCTCCTCGTCGGCGGCAACGGCCACGTGGTGGGTCGGCAGCCGGGGGCGACCAGCGAGGCCGTGGCGGACCTCGTCGCCTGGACGCAACGACACTTTCCCGGTGCGAAGGAGGTCGCGCAGTGGTCGGCCCAGGACTACAGCACCCTCGACTCGCTCCCGTACGTGGGCCCACTGCTCCCGACGACCGAGCGGTTGTGGGTCGCCACCGGCTACGGCAAGTGGGGCATGACCAACGCTGTCGCGGCCGCTCACCTGTTGAGCACCCGGATCACCGGCGCGCACGACCCGCAGGTGGAGGCGTGGGCCCCGGCATACGCCGCGTGGAGCCCGGCCCAGGTCTTCGACGTGCCGAGCGCGGTGAAGCTCAACGCCGGAGTGGGTGTGAATCTCGCTCGAGGGTGGTGGACCGCCGAGAGGCGCACCGACCCGGAGTCGTCGCCGGCGGAGGGCGAAGGACGAGTCGTGAGGGACTGCGGCCGGCCGGTCGGGGTATCGACCGTCGACGGCGAGACCCGGCGTGTCTCGGCCGTGTGCCCGCACCTCGGCGGGGTGCTGCGATGGAACGACGCGGAGGCCTCGTGGGACTGTCCGCTGCACGCCTCCCGGTTCGCCGCGGACGGCACCCTGCTGGAGGGCCCCGCGACGAGTGATCTGCGTCGTCGTTGACCGGCGACGTTTCCGAACACGCATTCGGGGTAAACCGGATCTGATCGAGAAAGGCCGATAAACATGACTACAGCGCGGCAAGGCCGTCTGGCCGGACGCAGGATTGCCATCCTCGCCACCGACGGAGTCGAAGAGGTAGAACTCGTCGAGCCACGCAAGGCGGTCGAGCACGAAGGTGCGACAGTCGAACTGGTGTCGCTCGAGAGCGGCGAGATCCAGGCGATGCAGCAGGACGTGAACGAAGCCGGCAGGTACACCGTCGACCGGGTGGTCGCCGACGCGGCCGTCTCCGACTTCGACGGGTTGCTCCTGCCCGGCGGCACGACGAACCCGGATCACCTCCGGCAGGATGCCGACGCGGTGGCGTTCGTACGGGACTTCGTCAACGCCGACAAGCCGGTGGGCGTGATCTGCCACGGCCCGTGGACACTGGTGGAGGCCGGTGTGGTGGAAGGTCGCACGTTGACCTCGTACCCGAGCGTGCGCACCGATATCCGCAACGCCGGCGGCACCGTCGTGGACAAGGAAGTGGTGATCGACCGCAACCTGGTGTCGAGCCGCAACCCCGACGACCTGCCGGCATTCTGCGCGGCCGTCGTCGACGCATTTGCCGAGGCCGGGGCGAGCCGCACCTGAGTGCGGCGCCGGACGGCCCCGCCCGTCCGATGAATGTCCCTTGTCGTGTTGTGAAGAGAAAGGACTCTCGACGATGGTTGAGGTCGATGCCCTCCCCGGCCCCTGGCAGGTACACCCTTGCCGGGGGCGTCCGTACGTTTCAGCACCGCCGAGATCAAGCGCCGCGTAGACGCCATGTTCGACGAGGTGCAGACCGTCGAAGTGGCGCGGTCGGAGGCGTGATCCCCCAGGCGAGACCGGCCGGCCACCTGCGTATCTCTCCGAAAGCGGACCAACGATGAGCAAGACGTCATCCAACGAATTCGTGGTAGTGGCCAATCGGCTCCCCGTGGACCTGGAAGCCTCGCCGGACGGCGGGCCGGGCGTGTGGCGCCGCAGCCCCGGCGGCCTGGTGACGGCACTCGAGCCGGTACTGCGGTCCGCCGACGGCGCCTGGGTCGGCTGGCCCGGCACCCCCGACGTCGACCTCGAGCCCTTCGTGGAGGAGGGCCTGACCCTTCATCCCGTCCAGCTGAGCGAAGCGGAGGTCACGGAGTACTACGAAGGATTCTCCAACGAGACCCTGTGGCCGCTCTACCACGATGCGGTGATCGCACCGACCTTCGACCGCGACTGGTGGCGCACCTACGAGAAGGTGAACCGGCGGTTCGCCGAGGAGGCGGCCCGCGCCGCGGCGCCCGGCGCCACGGTGTGGGTGCACGACTATCAGCTCCAGCTCGTCCCCCGCATGCTCCGCGATCTGCGGCCCGACCTGCGGATCGGATTCTTCCTGCACATCCCGTTCCCCCCGACGGAACTCTTCCTCCAGTTGCCGTGGCGCAAGGAAATCCTCGAGGGGCTCATGGGGGCCGACCTGGTCGGTTTCCACCTTCCCGGGGGTGCGGAGAACTTCCTGTATCTCGCCCGTCGGCTGTTGGATCTGCCGAGTTCGCCCCGCGGGACCACAGGGGGCGGCACCATCGATCTCGGTGACCGGCAGGTACGGGTCGGTGCATACCCGATCTCCATCGACTCCACCCAACTGCGCGACCAATCCGTCACGGCCGCAACGAAACTGCGCGCCAAGGAGATACGTGCCGAGCTGGGCGATCCGGAGACGATTCTGCTGGGTGTCGACCGGCTCGACTACACCAAGGGAATCAGCGTCCGCCTCGAGGCACTACGCGAGTTGCTGGTCGAGGGCACGCTCGACCCCGAGAAGGTCGTCATGGTCCAGCTCGCCACACCGAGCCGCGAGCGGCTCTCGGCTTACGCCACTCTCCGTGACGACATCGAACGCCAGGTCGGCAACATCAACGGCGAGTTCGGGCAACTCGGGCGACCGGTAGTGCACTATCTGCATCGCCCTGTCGACCGTGAGGAACTGGTGGCGATGTACGCCGGAGCGGACGTCATGGTCGTCACGCCCTTCCGCGACGGCATGAACCTCGTCGCCAAGGAATACGTGGCCTGTCACGGCGACGGAAGCGGAGCACTCGTACTCAGCGAGTTCGCGGGCGCTGCCGCCGAGTTGCGACGTGCGCACGTGGTGAACCCGCACGATCTCGAGGGCGTCAAACGCGCCGTCGTCGAGGCCGTCGGAGAAGACCGCGCGTGCGCGGCCCGGCGGATGCGCTCCATGCACAAACATGTAATGGCGCACGACGTCGACCGATGGGCGAATTCGTTCCTCGCCCATCTCACCGAGGATCGCTGATCGGACGACATCCCGAAGGGGATGCTCGTCACAACTACATCACTCGGCGGCTGTTGTCGCACATTCTCACGGCCTGCCGCCACCGCTCTGCTCGAGGCGGTGGCGGCAGGCCGCGTCGTGTGCCGCATAATCGAGCCCATGACGGACCGCAGCACCCCGGACGACCCGTCCCCGGCAGGGAGCATTGCCGGCGACGGCACGACACATCATGTCGGCAGCTTCAGGTACTTGCTCGCGGACGACACCTGGGAATGGTCGGATGCCGTCGCCAGGATGCACGGCTACGAACCCGGCACGGTCACCCCCACCACCGAACTGATGCTGCAGCACAAGCATCCGGACGACAAAGAACACATCGCCGCGGTTCTCGACGCCGTGCGTTCGGTGGGCAAACCCTTCAGCAGCAGGCATCGCATCATCGACACCGCCGGCCGCGTCAAACGTGTCGTCGTGATCGGAGACCGGCTGCTCGACGACGATGGCACGCTGCTCGGAACGTCGGGGTTCTACCTGGACCTCTCGGAGGCCTTCGAAGAGGAGGTGCGAGAGGGCGTCGACCAGGTGGTCAACGCGCTCGCGGAGTCCCGCGCCGTGATCGAACAGGCCAAAGGCGCCCTCATGGTCGTGTACTGCATCTCACCGCAGCATGCGTTCGAGGTGCTGGCCTGGCGATCGCAGGAAACCAACCTCAAACTCCGGACTCTGGCCGAGCAACTCGTTACCGACATCACGTCGGGTCCCGATACGGAATCGATGAGCCGAACAGATTTCGACCATCTGCTGATGACGCTCCACGAGCGAGTGCGCGGCGACTGATCGGATCCTCGGCGTCCGCGAGAGCAGCCACCTGTCGATTCAGCCGCCTGTCGATGCAGCACCGTCAGAGCAGCACTCCGACGATGACCGCCACGAAGATCGCGACGATGACCGCGATGGCTACCAACGCCACCCACCCACTGACGGGAAAGTGATTGCTCGTGGCGGGTTCCGGAGCGGACAGCCCCGAGGTCTGACCTGATTCCGGCGGAGTGGCGCCGGGGGTGACTCCGCCACCGTCTTCCAGGTCCGGGGTGGTCGCCGGATCGGGATCGGTGTTGCGGTGCGGTTCGGGGTCGGAGACAGTCACAGGAATCCTCCTCGGTTCGGATGCTTCGCTCCGGGGCTCTCGTCGCCTCCGGGGGTCCCTGCCGGAGTACCCGCGCTCCGCCCGCCGAATCGCCGCCGGCGCATACACACAATGGGTGTCACAGTGGGATTAGTTCCCCGGATACCGGGTAGTCCACGAATACAACCCATTTGTACGGATGACCCGATTCCCGTATCGGCCGGGAGAATCCGGCCGAACGAAAATACTTTCAGCACAGGATATTCCATGACACCCGACGTGAAGAACTCCCAACAGGACTCCCGCCTCGCACGCAACGCCGTGTGGTACGCCGCGAGTGTGATCGCCCTGGCAGCAGCGGTTGCCGCCGGTGTGATCGTGTGGGCAGCGCTCAACACCGGTGATACGTGTGCGGATGCGGACTTCGCCGTGTGCACGGACCCTGCTCGTGCGATCCTGGCGTTCGGACCGACTGTGCTCCTGCTCCTCGGCGGACTTGGAGCGTTCGTGCAGACCTACAGGGTCTGGCGATCTGCCGGCAGATGGCAGATCTGGCAGGGCGCCGGATGGGCGCTCTTCGTGCTGATGATTATCTACGGGGCCTTGGCCTCGGGGGTCGCGATCTGATGCCCGAGCAGGGTACGGCGCGCGTATCCGCGCTCAGGAGGCGTGACCGAGAGCGAGCACGGCGAGGGCACTGTCGAGCGAGGTGTGCGCAGCCACCGGGAGCGTAGGTCCGAGCACACGGAACAACCGCTGCACCGGCCTGCCTCCGACGAGCGCCCATCGGTACCCGCTTCTGGCGCTGCAGACCTCCAGGTCTTCGACGACCCTGAGGCCGGCCGCTCCGAAGAAATCGATATCCGACAGATCCAGTACGATCCGTGACGATTCGAGATAGCGGGAGGTGAAGTCGCGTAATGCGAGGGCGTTGCGGATATCGACATCTCCGAGCACCGAAATCTGGATCACGTCGGATCCGATCGGTCTTGCTCTGAATTCCGCTCCGAACGACTGTTCGACCGGAACGTCCGAGGGGGCCGGATGAACCGACCACGTCGTGGACCTTAGATGAGGCGAGGCGCTTCGCTGAGAAACTGTCATGACACTTCCCAACACAGACGATGTTGTAAGCGCTACGACAACGGTGGCACTCCGGCTACGTACCGAAAAACCTCGCGGCCGCGTGGCGCTTTCGAGTTCCCGGCTGTGTGCTCAACCTGCCCCAACAGTAGTGCACCGGGCGGCAGGTCTCAACCGTAACGGACATATACGTCACCCCCCGATGTTGGGACGCGCGCGGTTAACCGCGCGGCCGTATGGGTAGCCTTGCGCTAGACACCGAAACAAACCACCCCCCTGACCTGCTTCGACCCCCTTCCTGGAGACCAGAACCTCATGGCCAATTCCGCGTCGATCGAATCGGCACGCGACCTCACCACCCCGGTAGTGGAACTGCGAGTCAAGGCCGATCCCGCCCAGCTGTCCGTATTGCGCGCGGTTGCCGCGGCGATCGCCCTGCAACACGACTTCGATCTCGATACGGTGGCCGATGTGAAACTCGCCGTGGACGAGGCTGCCACCCGTCTGATCATGGGCGCACCGGACGAAGCCACCTTGTCGTGCAGCTTCCAGCTGGTGCCCGGGCGACTCCGTATCGCCTTGGCCGCGCCCACCGAGAACGCCGCCGCAATGGGGCAGCCCCGTTCCTTCGGCTGGCACGTGCTCAACTCCCTGACCGACTCGATTTCCGTGTCGTCGGAAGAGCGGGAGGGCGGTACCGTCTCCACCATCGACATGTCCATCGCAGAAGGTAGTGCCGCTCGGTGAGCAGAAATCCAGCAAGATCGAGCGACGAGTACGCCGACGTCACCGAAACCCTGAGCAAGCTCCTCACCCTCAGCCCCGACGATCCCGAGCGATCGGCGATCCGCGATGCGGTGGTCGAGCGGTGCCTGCCACTCGCCGAGCACATCGCACGGCGGTTCGACGGACGCGGCGAGGCATTCGAGGATCTTCTCCAGGTCGCCCGTCTCGGCCTCGTCAATGCCGTCGACAGGTTCGACACCGAACGAGGATCGGACTTCGTCTCGTTCGCGGTGCCCACGATCATGGGCGAGGTGCGGCGACACTTCCGCGACACCGGATGGGCAGTGCGCGTCCCCCGTCGCATGAAAGAGCTTCACCTGTCCTTGAGCAAGGCCACGTCCGAGCTGTCCCAGCACCTGGGCCGTGCCCCCACGGCTGCCGAACTCGCGGAGGAACTGGGCATCGACCAGGAAGAGGTCATGCAGGGCCTGGCCGCCGGCAACGCGTACCAGACCGTGTCCGTAGATCGTTCGTCGCCGTCGGGGGACGACGGCCTGACTCTCGCGGACACCCTCGGTGACTACGACGCAGCCCTCGACGAGGTGGAGAACCACGAGGCCTTGCGTCCGCTGCTCGAGGCGCTTCCCGCCCGCGAACGCACGGTGGTTCTGCTTCGGTTCTTCGGCAACATGACTCAGACGCAGATCGCGGAGCGCGTCGGCGTATCGCAGATGCACGTGTCCCGCTTGCTCACCAAGACGCTCGCGCAACTGCGTGAGCAGCTCGGCGAGAACTTCTGACCGCAGAGCACCGAAACGTCACCGCCCCGACCGGATTCCGGTCGGGGCGGTGACGTTTCTACGTGTTGTGGTTACTCGCTGACAGCCGGCGCTCGCCGACGGAGCCGACGGGCAGCAGCCACAAGGTTGCGCAGCGAGGGTTCGAGTTGCCAGTAATGGCGCGTCTTGAGCCCTCCGTCCGGGTTCGCCCACAAGCGATCGAGCTCCACGGATTCTGCTGCCTCGGACAGCAGTTCGTCGAGTTCGTCGATATCCGGAATCCGCGCGGACCGGGATTCGTACACACCCGGGCCGACGCCGTGGGACAGCGCCCGGTCCTTGATGGCTTCGAGGACCCAGCCGATCGACCGCGTCGCCACGATTGCGGTGACGTCCGCGTCGAGCCGTTCGATCGCGTCGACCACCGACTCCTGACCCGAGTAGGTCAGGTGCGTGTGGATCTGAGTCTCGGGCTTGGCGCCACCGGTTGCGAGACGGAATGCGTCGACCGCCCAGTCCAGGTACTCGGCACGACCGTCCTGCCGCAGCGGAAGCAGTTCGCGGATAGCGGGTTCGTCGACCTGGATGATCGCGATACCCGCCCGCTCGAGATCTGCGATCTCGTCGCGGATCGCGAGTGCGAGCTGATCGGCCGTTTCGTGCAGAGGCTGGTCCTGGCGCACATACGAACGAGCCAGCATGGTGACCGGACCGGTGAGCATTCCCTTGACCGGCTTGTCCGTCAACGACTGAGCGAACGAAATCCACTCCACCGTCATGGGTTTCGGCCGCACGATGTCGCCGTACAGAACCGGCGGACGAGTACAGCGCGAACCGTAGGCCTGCACCCACCCGAAGTGGGTGGTCGCGAAGCCCTCCAGCAGTTCCGCGAAGTACTGCACCATGTCGTTGCGTTCGTGCTCACCGTGCACCAGCACGTCGAGTCCGATGTCCTCCTGCAGACGGATCGTGGACTCGATCGTCTCCTGGATGCGCTTGACGTACTCGTCCCACGACAGGCGTCGCTGACCCAGCTCGTACCGAGCCTTGCGGGTCTCGTCGGTTTGGGGGAAGGACCCGAGTGTCGTCGTGGGCACGGGCGGAAGGTTCAGGCGCGCCTGCTGCGCCGCACGACGCTCCTCGTAGGGAACGCGCCGGCGATGCTCGGGCGTCAGCGCGTTCATCCGCGCCCTCACCGTGTGCTTCTGCTTGAAGTGCACAGACACCGGCGGCTTGCGCCAGCGTTCCTCCGCTCCGGTGGTCAGCGCCTTCGCGAGTGAGACCACCTCGCCGACCTTCTGCTTCGCGAATGCGAGGCGGTCGGCGACGTCGCCGGGGATGTCGTACTCGACGAGCAGGTCGTACGGCACGTGCAGCAACGAGCAGGACGTCGAGACCACGAGGTCCGGAGCGACTGCCGCGATCGACTGGATGTACTCGAGCGTGCGACGCCGATCCGACTTCCAGACGTTGCGGCCGTCGACCACACCCGCGTAGATCCGCTTCCGCTTGAGGCCCGGCACGGCGGCGAACTCGTCGGCGCTCATCCTGCCGTTGACAAGGTCGAGGCCGATCGCCTCGACCTTCGACGACGCGAGGATAGGAAGCGCCTCACCGAAGGATCCGTACGGCCCGGTGACCAGAATGCGCGGACGCAGCGGTGCGTGCGCGAGCGTGTCGTATGCCCGCCGGAGTGCATCGAGCTCGTCCTGGCTGCGATCCTCGGTGAACGACGGCTCATCGAGCTGGACGCAGGTGGCACCGGCGCGCGCGAGCTGCTCGAACAGCTTCTCGTACTGCGGCAGCAGCGAATCGAGAAGGTCGAGGGTCCGGAAACCGTCCTTCTCGGACGTCGACGCAACCTTGGACAGCAGTAGCAACGAGACCGGGCCGAGCACGACGGGCCGCAGTTCGATGCCGTCGGCCTTCGCCCGCTCGAACTCGTCGAGGATCGCCGCCGAATTCAGCTCGAAGACGGTGTTCTCGTCGAGTTCCGGCTGGCGGTAGTGGTAGTTGCTGCCGAACCAGCGCACGAGCTCGAGAGGCGGGAAATCCTCGCGTCCGCGGCACAGCGTGAAGTAGAAATCGAGCGGGTCGAGTTCGCCCAGCAGGGGGCGGAACCGCTCGGGGACCGCGCCGAACAACAGAGCGTTGTCGAGCACATGGTCGTAGTAGGAGAACGTGTTACCGGGAACCTGGGTGAGACCGGTCGCCGCGAGTTCGCGCCAGGTGTCTTCCTGGAGGGCGCGAGCGACGGCGACGAGTTCGTCGCGCGTGCTCGTACCGTGCCAGTAGGACTCGAGAGCACGCTTGAGTTCACGGCGGGGTCCGATACGCGGATACCCGAGGATGCTTGATCCGTATCCGTCGGCAGGAGTTGCCATGTCGGAGTCGACCTTTCCCTCATGTACTTCGGCGCCCGTGCACCGACGGCCTGTGCGCGAAGCACTGCGTCGGAGCACGGGCGCCGAAGTACGGTGGTGCTGACTGGCTAGCTGGCCTTCTTGATCGCGCGGCCCTTGTCGGCGTATTCGTAGAACCCGGCGCCCGACTTCTTACCGACGAGCCCCGCCTCGACCATCCGCTGGAGCAGCGGCGGAGCCGAGTACAGCGGCTCCTTGAACTCCTCGTACATCGAGTCGGCAATTGCCTTGACGGTGTCGAGACCGACGAGATCGGTCAGTGCGAGGGGGCCCATGGGATGAGCACAGCCCAGCACCATCGTCTTGTCGATGTCGTCCTTGGTCGCGAACCCGGATTCGACCATCCGGATCGCCGAGAGCAGGTACGGCACGAGCAGCGCGTTGGCGATGAAGCCGGCGCGATCCGACGAACGGACCACCTGCTTGCCGAGCACGTCCGCGGCGAAGGCCTCGGCGCGCTGGGCGACCGTGGATCCGGTCTTCAGCGTGGTGACGAGTTCGACGAGCGGCAGCACCGGCACCGGGTTGAAGAAGTGCATCCCGATGACCCGCTCGGGAGCCGCGGTCGCGATGCCGAGCTTCATGATCGGGATCGACGACGTGTTGGACGCCAGCACCGCGTTGGGGTCGGTGACGATCTTGTCGAGTTCGGCGAAGATTTCGCTCTTGACCTTCTCGTCCTCGACGACGGCCTCCACGACGAGCTGACGGTCGGCGAAGTCACCCAGGTCGGACGTGAAGCGCAGCCGCCATGCGGCCTGCTCCCGCTCACGTTCGGTGATCTTGCCGGTGCTCACACCACGGTCGAGCGACCGGAGGATGCGGGCGCGTCCGGCTGCCGCGAGTTCGCGGGTCTGCTCGAACACGAGTACGTCGACATGAGCGCGTGCGCACACCTCGGCGATACCTGCGCCCATGATGCCGGCGCCGATCACGCCGACGCGCTGAATCTTTTCGCTGGTCACGTCAGCTCCTTCTCGTTTGTGGGGTCGTGAGAGGTCGTCGCTGGATGCGCGCGCACCCCGCGGCGGGATATCGGGGACCTGAGGGATCCCGCCGCGGGGTGGACCTGGTTGGCGCTGTTCCTAGTGGAACTGGCCTTCCTCGGTGGAGCCCTTGAGGGCAGCCGTGGAGGTGTTGGGATCGACGGTGGTGGCGATCGAGTCGAAGTAGCCGGCGCCGACCTCGCGCTGGTGCTTGACTGCGGTGAAGCCACGCTCTGCAGCAGCCTTGAACTCGCGCTCCTGCAGGTCGACGAAGGCGGTCATGCCGTCACGGGCGTAGCCGTGCGCCAGGTCGAACATGCCGTAGTTGAGCGAGTGGAAACCGGCGAGGGTGATGAACTGGAACTTGAAGCCCATCGCGCCGAGCTCCTTCTGGAACTTCGCGATGGTCGCGTCGTCCAGATGTGCCTTCCAGTTGAAGGACGGGGAGCAGTTGTAGGCCAGCAGCTGGTCCGGGAACTCGCTGCGGACGGCCTCGGCGAACTTCTTCGCAACCTCGAGGTCCGGCACGCCCGTCTCCATCCAGATGAGATCGGAGTAGGGAGCGTAGGCCTTCGCACGAGCGATGCAGGGCTCGATGCCGTTCTTGACGCCGTAGAAGCCTTCGGCGGTACGGGTGCCGTCGAGGAACTCGCGGTCGCGCTCGTCGACATCGGAGGTGATCAGCGTGGCTGCCTCCGCGTCGGTGCGGGCGATGACGACCGTCGGGACGTCGGCGACGTCGGCTGCGAGGCGAGCCGAGGTCAGGGTGCGGATGTGCTGCTGGGTGGGGATGAGCACCTTGCCACCGAGGTGGCCGCACTTCTTCTCGGAAGCGAGCTGGTCCTCCCAGTGGGAACCGGCGACGCCTGCCGCGATCATGGCCTTCTGCAGCTCGTAGACGTTGAGCGCGCCACCGAAGCCGGCTTCGCCGTCGGCGACGATCGGTGCGAGCCAGTTCTCGACCGAGGTGTCACCCTCGACCTTGGCGATCTCGTCGGCGCGCAGCAGTGCGTTGTTGATACGGCGCACAACCTGCGGCACCGAGTTCGCCGGGTACAGCGACTGGTCCGGGTAGGTGTGACCCGACAGGTTCGCGTCGCCGGCAACCTGCCAGCCGGACAGGTAGATGGCCTTGAGGCCGGCGCGGACCTGCTGCACAGCCTGGTTGCCGGTGAGGGCGCCCAGGGAGTTGATGTAGTCCTCGTTGTTAACGAGATCCCAGAGGATCTCGGAGCCGCGACGCGCGAGCGTGGCCTCTTCGACGACGGTGCCCTGCAGCTTCACGACCTGCTCGGCCGTGTAGTTGCGGGTAACCCCGTTCCAGCGGGGGTTGGTGTCCCAGTCCTTCTGAATTTCCTCAGCGGTCCTCGGGGTGCCGGTGGTCGACATCAAAGCTCCACTCTCTCGATCTGAATCCGCTTCGGCTGTTCAGCAGTACATGCGTACGGCTTCACACCCTTTGCGTTCCTTTCGGATGTACTCCATGACAATGACACAGCCGAAAAACCCCGTCTACCTGTTGCTAATGCCAATCTTGGCTAGGTTCGCGCCACCGCTTGCAAAGGTTGCAAATAAGTGGCCACGCCAACGAGTCACTTTTCCTCGGCTTAGTTACCGGGCGGTAGGTTCCTACCTCGGCTTATGCGCCGAACCGGAGACTTCCCCGCCGGTGGACTCCGTGGAACCGGTTGCCGCCCGAGATCGCCGTCGGAACCCCTGCCTGTGAGAGCACTCACACCGGCCCGAGTGGTCGACCGGCGTCTTCGGAGAGTGCACGGGGCGCGGTTATTAACAACCTGCGAACGAGACGTTGCGAAGCAATCGGTCGCCCTTTACCCTGGGCGAATGGCCAAGACCTTCGTCGGCGCCCGCTTGCGCCAGTTGCGCACCGAGCGGGGACTGAGCCAGGCCGCGCTCGCCAAGACGCTCGAGATCTCCGCCAGTTACCTGAACCAGATCGAGCACGACGTCCGGCCGCTCACCGTGCCGGTCCTGTTACGGATCAGCGAAGTGTTCGGCGTCGACACGACGTTCTTCTCCTCGCAGGACGACACCCGGCTCATCGCGGAGATGCGAGAGGTCGCGCTCGACCAGGAGATGGGCATCGAGACCGACGCCCAGGAGATCGCGGAGATGGTCGCGGCACATCCCAACCTGGCGCGGGCGATGGTCAACATGCACCGCCGGTTCCGGAACACCACCGCCCAGCTCGCCGCGGCCACCGAGGACCGCTACAGCGACGGCAGCGGCAGCGGCGCCATCACCATGCCGCACGAAGAAGTGCGCGACTACTTCTACCAACGTCACAACTATCTGCACGACCTGGACACGGCAGCCGAAGAACTCGCCAACCGGATCCGGTTCCACCGGGGCGACGTCGGCGGCGAGATCGCCAAGCGCATGACCACCGCGCACGACGTCCAGATCGTCAAGCGCATCGACCTCGGCGAGAACATCCTGCACCGCTACGACCCGGAGACCAGAATCCTCGAGGTGGCCCCGCAGCTGTCGGGCGGTCAGCAGGTGTTCAAGCTCGCCATCGAACTGGCCTACCTCGAATGCGGTGATCTCATCGACCGCCTCGTCGACGAAGGTTCGTTCACGAGCGACGCGTCGCGGACACTCGCCCGCCTCGGCCTCGCCAACTACTGGGCAGCGGCGCTGCTCCTGCCCTACACCCAGTTCCACGAGATCTCCGAGAACTTCCGATACGACATCGAGCGGCTCTCCGCGTTCTACGGCGTGAGCTACGAGACGATCGCCCATCGCCTGTCGACGTTGCAGCGCCCCAAACTGCGCGGCGTCCCGTTCTCGTTCGTCCGGGTCGATCGCGCCGGCAACATGTCGAAGCGGCAGTCCGCCACCGGATTCCACTTCTCGACGAGCGGCGGCACCTGCCCGCTGTGGAACGTGTACGAGACGTTCGCCTACCCGGGCAAGATCATGACGCAGATCGCGCAGATGCCCGACGGGCGACGGTACCTGTGGGTCGCGCGCACCGTCGAACGTCGCGCCGCCCGCTACGGGCAGCCGTCCAAGACGTTCGCGATCGGGCTGGGTTGCGAACTGCGCCACGCCCATCGACTCGTCTACGCCGACGGACTCGACCTCGACGAGAGCAATCCCGGCACCCCCATCGGTTCGGGCTGCCGGGTGTGCGAACGCGTGAACTGCCCGCAACGGGCCTTCCCGCCGCTGGGCAAGGAGATCGACATCAACGAGCACCGCAGTTCGGTGTCGCCCTACCTCGTGCGCTGACAGGCACGTCACCGCGCGCTGCGCCCGCCTGTAAGCACGATGTAACACAGTCGTCACCCGCGTCATACAACTGTGACCGAGAGATATTCCGACGCAACAACGCCCTTCTAAGGTTTGGCCTCGCGGATACAGAGTTGTATACGCCGCCGGATACACCGGTCCTCTCCGGTCCCACCTTCGAAGGAAGGGCACCTTCATGTCAGTTGCCAGGTCCAAGTTCGCCACTCGCGCCGTCGCGGCGCCTGCCGCACTGGTCGCCGTCGGTCTCGTCCTGACCGCATGCGGAAGCCGAGCGGGTGACACCGCCGATACCTCCGCGGGCGCATCCGGCGGCACCTCCTGTGTCGACACCTCGGGCGACACCATCAAGGTCGGCTCGCTGAACTCGCTCTCGGGCACGATGGCGATCTCCGAAGTCACCGTGCGCGACTCGATCGCGCTCGCCGTGGAGGAGATCAACGCGGACGGCGGCGTACTCGGCAAGCAGATCCAGATCGTCGCCGAGGACGGCGCGTCGGAGCCGACCGTATTTGCGGAGAAGGCCGAAAAGCTCATCAGCTCCGACTGTGTCGCAGCAGTATTCGGCGGCTGGACGTCGTCGAGCCGCAAGGCGATGCTCCCGGTGTTCGAGGATCGCAACGCGTTGCTGTACTACCCCGTGCAGTACGAGGGCCTCGAGTCGTCGTCGAACATCTTCTACACCGGCGCGACCACCAACCAGCAGATCGTGCCGGCACTGGACTACCTCAAGGAGCAGGGCGTGAAGTCCCTGTACCTGGTGGGCAGCGACTACGTCTTCCCCCAGACCGCCAACCGGATCATCAAGGCGTACGCCGAAGCCAACGGCATCGAGATCAAGGGCGAGGACTACACGCCGCTCGGCTCCACCGACTTCTCCACCATCGTGAACAAGGTTCGCACCGCCGACGCGGATGCCGTGTTCAACACCCTCAACGGTGATTCCAACGTCGCCTTCTTCCGCGAGTACACCAATGCGGGTCTCAACGCGAAGGACATGCCCGTCGTGTCGGTGTCCATCGCCGAGGAAGAAGTTGTCGGTATCGGCGCCCAGAACATCGAGGGCCAGCTCACCGCCTGGAACTACTACCAGACCGTCGAATCCCCCGAAAACACCGCATTCGTCGAGGCATACAAGGCCAAGTACGGCGCCAACAAGCCGACATCCGACCCGATGGAAGCCGCGTACACCTCCGTCCACCTCTGGAAGAACAGCGTCGAGAAGGCCGGTTCGTTCGCGGTCGAAGACGTCGTCACCGCTTCCGACGGAGTCACGTTCGATGCCCCCGAAGGCCCGGTCACGATCGACGGCGACAACCACCACATCACCAAGACCGCCCGGATCGGCGAGATCCGCGGCGACGGCCTGATCTACACCGTGTGGGAGTCCGACGGACCGGTCGACCCCGACCCCTACCTCGAGTCCTACGAGTGGGCTGCGGGCCTGTCCGGAAACTGACGCTCGCGACCGGGAAGCCGACTAGGGAGACACCATGGATGTCCTTGTAGGACAGTTGTTCACAGGGTTGAGTATCGGATCGATCCTGCTGCTGGCGGCACTGGGCCTGTCGCTGACGTTCGGCCAGATGGGCGTGATCAACATGGCCCACGGCGAATTCATCATGGCGGGCAGTTACACCGCGTTCGTCGTCCAGCAGGTGATCTCGTCTGCGGGAATATCCCTGTTCGTCTCTCTGCTCGTCGGCTTCCTGGTCGGCGGAGTGATGGGTGTCCTCCTCGAGGTCACCCTCATCCGCCGCATGTACCACCGGCCCCTCGACACCTTGCTCGTCACGTTCGGTGTCGGACTGCTGCTCCAGCAGGCCGCCCGCGACATCTTCGGCGCACCCGCCGTCAACGTCGTCGCGCCGGCCTGGCTGTCCGGCGGCGTCGAGATCCTCGGCGCGGTGGTACCGAAAACCCGACTCTTCATCCTGGCGTTGTCGGTGCTCTGCGTGATCACGCTCATCGCCGCGATGAAGTTCACTCCGATGGGCCGGCGGATCCGCGCGGTCGTGCAGAACCGCGACCTCGCGGAAACCGTCGGAATCTCGTCCCGCCGAACAGATATCACCACGTTCTTCCTCGGCTCGGGCCTGGCGGGCCTCGCCGGTGTCGCGCTGACCCTGATCGGGTCGACGAGCCCCACCATCGGGCAGGCCTACCTGATCGACGCGTTCCTCGTCGTCGTCATCGGCGGTCTCGGCCGACTCGAGGGCGCGGTGATCGCGGCCGTCGCGCTGGGTCTGCTCAACTCGTTCATCGAATACTCCACCACCGCCTCGATCGCGAAGGTGATCGTCTTCGTGATCATCGTGATCTTCCTGCAAGTCCGTCCACAAGGCCTGTTCGCCGGCAAGACGAGGAGCCTGGTCTGATGTCTGTGACGTTCTCCACCCGAGCCCTGACACAACCCGGACCCGCCCGCACCGCAGCAGGATTCGCGCTCGCCGCCCTGGTGTTGTTCGGTCTCGCGCCCGCGTTCCTGTCCGACTTCCGGCTGGGTCTGCTCGGCAAGTTCCTCTGCTTCGCGATCGTCGCCGTCGGTATCGGCCTCGCTTGGGGACGCGGCGGCATGCTCACCCTCGGGCAGGGCGTGTTCTTCGGACTCGGCGCGTACATCATGGCGATGCACCTCAAGATCGCCGACGCGCAACTGCGCGAAGACTCCGTTCCCGACTTCATGCAGATCGCGGGTATCCGTGAGCTACCGGCGTATTGGGTACCGTTCACCTCGCCGTTCGTCGCGATCCTGGCGATCCTCATCGTTCCGGCTCTCGTCGCGGCCCTGCTGGGACTGGGCGTCTTCAAACGGCGCGTGAAGGGCGCCTACTTCGCGATCCTCTCCCAGGCTCTCGCAGCCGCCTTCGCGATCCTGCTCGTAGGCCAGCAGACCACCGGCGGCTCCAACGGCCTCAACCGTTTCCGGACCTTCTTCGGCTTCGAACTGTCCGACCCCGTCAACAAGCGGATGCTGTTCTTCATCGTCGCCGCGATCCTGCTGCTCGTCGTCGCCGCCACCCGGCAGTTGATGCAATCACGCTACGGCGAACTGCTTGTCGCGGTGCGCGACCAGGAGGAACGTGTGCGGTTCCTCGGCTACGACCCCGCCAACATCAAGGTGGTGGCCTACACGGTCGCCGCGTTCTTCGCCGGGATCGCCGGCGCGATGTTCGTGCCCATCGTCGGCATCATCTCCCCCGCCGACATCGGCATCGTCCCGTCCATCGCCTTCCTCATCGGTGTCGCCATCGGTGGTCGCAACACGCTGCTCGGCCCGGTGCTCGGTGCGATCGGCGTGGCATGGGCCCAGACCGCGCTGTCGGAGAACTTCCCGTCCGCCTGGACCTACGCGCAGGGCCTGTTGTTCATCGTGGTGGTCGGCTTCTTCCCCGCCGGCCTCGCCGGACTGGCCGGTCTACGGCGCCGCCGCCGGTCCCGGACCGAACCGCCCGCCGACGACGTACCCGCAGAAAAGACCGAATTGGAGCCGGCGCGATGAACGCACCCGTCTACGGCGGCAACGCCGGAATGGCCAGCGACTACCTCGAAATCCGCGATCTGCGGGTCACCTTCGACGGCTTCCACGCCGTCGACGGAGTGGACCTCACACTGCTGCAAGGCGACCTGCGCTTCCTGATCGGTCCGAACGGTGCGGGCAAGACGACCCTCGTCGATGCCGTCACCGGCCTGGTCCCCGCGACCGGTTCCATCACCAAGTCCGGAATCGAACTCGTGGGCAAGAAGACCCACAAGATCGCCCGCCTCGGTGTCGGGCGGACCTTCCAGACCGCCTCCGTGTTCGAAGAGTTGTCGGTACTCCAGAATCTCGACATCGCCGCCGGCGCCGGCCGCTCACCGTGGCAACTGCTGCGCCGCCGCAAGGATGTGCTGCCCGAGATCGAGGAAGCACTCGAGACGATCGGGCTGTCCGCCCACCGCGACACCCCGGCGGGCATCCTCGCGCACGGACAGAAGCAGTGGCTCGAGATCGGAATGCTGCTCGTCCAGAACGCCGACGTACTCCTGCTCGACGAACCCGTCGCGGGCATGAGCGGCGACGAGCGCGAGGAAACCGGGCGACTGCTCCGCCGGATCGGAGCACAACGCACCGTCGTGGTGGTCGAGCACGACATGGACTTCATGCGTGCGTTCGCCACCTCTGTGACGGTGCTGGCCCGCGGCAAGGTCATCGCGGAAGGCACCGTCGAAGAGGTACAGAACGATCCGCAGGTCCAAGAGGTCTATCTCGGCACCGCAGCCGCGGTCGGGGCCGACGGCACCGACACGTTCCAGGAGGCATGATGCTCGAACTCGTCGACGTGCGAGCCGGTTACGGCCGCACCGAAGTCATCCACGGTGTCTCGGTCACCGTTCCGTCCGACGGAGTCGCCGCCGTGATGGGACACAACGGCGCCGGGAAGACCACGCTGCTGCGCGCCGCCGTCGGCCTCCTGCCCATCTCCTCCGGCAAGATCCTCTTCGACGGACAGGACATCAGCGGATTGCGTCCCGCGGCCCGCGTCGCGCGAGGGCTCGCCTACGTGCCGCAGGGACAGCAGTCGTTCGGGCAGCTCACCTGCAGCGAGAACCTCCAGGTCGTCGCGGACGGCCGCAAGAACGGCAAGAAACTCGTCGCCGACATGCTCGACCTCTTCCCCGCGCTCGTCCCGTTGCTCGACCGTCGCGCGGGCCTGCTCTCCGGTGGCCAGCGTCAGCAACTCGCGATCGCGCGCGCTCTGATCACCGAGCCACGCATGCTCATCCTCGATGAACCGACCGAGGGCATTCAGCCGTCGGTGGTCGCGGAGATCGAGAACACCATCGTCGAACTCAGCCGGGGCGGCAACCTGGGTGTGCTGCTCGTCGAGCAGCACATCGGTTTCGCCCTCGACAACGCGCGCCATTACTACGTGCTCGAATCCGGGCGCGTCACCTCCACGGGAGACGGAGGCGCGGACGCCGCGACCACCGTGCGCGCCGCGATGGCGATCTGATGCCGGCCGGCGTCACCCGCCGTGAGCAGGTGTACCGCGCACTGCGCACCGACCTGATGTCCGGCGACCTCACTCCGGACGAACGACTCAGCGAAGAACGGCTCGCCGAGCACTACAGCGTGTCGCGCACCCCGGTACGCGAGGCCCTGGCCCGGCTCGTGTCCGACGGCCTCGTCGAACGACGGCAACACGGACTGTATCCGTACCGACCCCGCCTCGAAGACCTCGCGGGCCTCTACGAACTGCGAATCACTCTGGAATTGCGCGGAATCCGCCGCGCCCGGGAAGACGACTCCATCCGGCACGACCCCGACGTGCTCGGGCCCGAACTGGACCGCTGGCATCGCATCCGCCGTAACCTTCCCGACCCCGACGCGGGCTTCGTCACGCTCGACGAGCAGTTCCACCTCACGATGCTGGCGTCGTCCGGCAACCGCGCACTGTGCGATGCACTGGCCGTGGTCAACCAGAAGGTCCGGCCCGTGCGGATGTTCGACTACCTCACCCCGGACCGCATTTCCGACACCGTCGACGAGCACATCACCGTCGCGGAACTGATCCTCGACAACAAACTCGACGACGCGCACCGGGTGCTGCTCGAGCACATCGGCACGTCGCGGACCGTGGTGGTACGGCGCGCCGAGGAGGCGCTGAGCATGGCACGGCTCGCCCGGGCGGTACGCGGTTGATCGTGCGACACTGACGAACATGACGCCACGCATCCGGCCCGGTCGTTCCAGGGAACTCGGCCCCGTGAACTGGCTTGCATGGAAGGCACTCTCCAAGGCCGCAGGGACCGGCGACGCGCACCTCTTCAGCACCCTGGGGCGGACCGGGCGGTTGTTCCGGGGATGGCTGCACTATTCCGGCATGCTGATGCCCTTCGGCCGACTCGGCCGTTTCGAGGGCGAGATGATCATCCTGCGCGTCGCGCACCTGCGCGGCTCTGCCTACGAGACCGATCATCACCTCCGCCTGGGCCGTCGCGCCGGGATCACCGACGATCTCTATGCGCGCATCGTTGCCGGGCCGGACTCCGAGGGCTGGAGCGCGCGTCACCGCGCGATCCTGCGCGCCGTCGACGAATTGGTGTCGACGAAAGATCTCTCGGACGCGACGTGGTCGGCACTCGCGGATCATCTCGACGATCGAAAGCTCATCGAATTCTGTTTGCTGGTAACCCAATACGACGGCCTCGCCACCACCATCGGCACGCTGCGCCTCGACCGCGACTTCGACTAGGTGCCGAACCCGGCCTGTGAGCACCCTCTAACTCGGCCGTAACACGACGTCACAACGGCGTCATCGCAGGTCAATAGCGTATACAGCTATGTCGACAGAGACGCACACAGGGACACCGGAGCCGCTTCGGCTCCAGGTCTACCGACAGTTGCGGGACGACCTGATGAACGGGTCGGTCCGTGTCGGCGACCGCATGACCGAACCGAAACTCGCTGCACGATTCGGCATCTCGCGCACTCCGGTCCGCGAGGCGCTCGCAATGCTCGCATCCGACGGTCTGATTCGCAGGGAAGACTACGGATTCTCTCCGCAGCCGCCCAGCATTTCTCGCGTCCGGAATCTGTACGAACTGCGAATCACACTGGAACTGCAGGGAATCACCCGAGCGATCGAGGATCCTTCGGTGCGCCACGACACGGAACTGCTCGAGTCCGAACGGTTGCGGTGGCGCACACTCGCCGGCGACCCACCCGCGCAGGAACCGAGTTTCGTGGTCACCGACGAGGAATTCCATGTGGCCCTGCTGGCGTCGTCCGGAAACGCCGAACTCGTCACGGCTCTCGAGTCCGTCAATTCCCGGATCCGTCACGTGCGCATGTACGACTTCATGGTCAACAGCCGGATCGAGACGTCGATCGCCGAGCACCTCGGCATCCTCGACGCCGTCATCGACGGGGACCTGCCGACCGCCCGCACCCTGCTCCACCGCCACATCGGCGAATCTCTTTCCGTCGTTCTCGACCGGGTGACCCGCGCGGTCACCGCGATGTCCCTGGCCGACTGACAGCGCTGCCGTCCCGCCCCTATCCGAGGAGCTCGCCTTGACCTACGTCTTCGATACCCTGCTCGTCGCCAATCGCGGCGAAATTGCCTGCCGCATCATGCGTTCCGCTCACCTGCTCGGCCTCAAGACCGTCGCCGTGTATTCCGACGCCGACGCTTCGGCAGCACACGTCGAACTCGCCGACGTAGCCGTTCGCCTGGGGCCCGCCCCTGCCGCCGAGTCGTATCTCCGCGCCGATCTGGTGATCGAAGCAGCACAGGCGACCGGCGCCGGCGCTATCCACCCGGGCTACGGATTCCTCTCCGAGAACGCCGATTTCGCCGCAGCGTGCGAAGCAGCAGGTATCGCGTTCGTGGGGCCGACTCCCGAACAGTTGCGCGTATTCGGCGACAAACACACCGCGAGGGAAGCCGCCCGCACCGTCGGCGTTCCGCTCGTCGCGGGCAGCGGTCTGCTCGGATCGCTCGACGACGCACTCGTCGCGGCCGAGGAGATCGGGTATCCGGTCATGTTGAAGGCGGTCGGCGGTGGCGGGGGCATCGGCATGCAGGCCTGCCACGGCCCGGACGATCTTCGCAGCGCCTACGAGCGCGTACTGCGCCTGGCGGCAGCGAATTTCTCGTCGTCCGGTGTGTTTCTCGAGCGCTTCGTGGCGAATGCCCGGCACGTCGAAGTGCAGGTGTTCGGTGACGGACTCGGCCGCACCCTCAGTCTCGGCACCCGCGACTGCTCGCTGCAACGCCGCAACCAGAAGGTCGTCGAGGAAGCGCCCGCCCCCAACCTGCCCGAGCACGTCGTCGAGCAGTTGCTGTCGTCGTCCCGCGCGCTGGCGAACTCGGTGCGATACCGGTCGGCCGGGACCGTGGAGTTCGTCTACGACGTCGACCGCGGCGAAGCGTCCTTCCTCGAGATGAACACCCGCCTCCAGGTGGAACATCCGGTGACCGAGGAGGTCACCGGGGTCGACCTCGTGGAATGGATGCTGCGCCTCGCGCGGGGCGAGACCGACATGCTCGACGCCCTCCCCGACACCGGTCCCGAGATCAACGGGCACGCGGTCGAGGCGCGCGTGTACGCGGAGGACCCCGGACACGACTACCGCCCGAGCGCGGGTCTGCTCACCCAGGTGGAGTTCCCGGCACACACGCGCGTCGAGACGTGGGTGGACACCGGAACCGAGGTCAGTTCGTTCTACGACCCGATGCTCGCCAAGGTGATCGTGCACGGGGAGTCCCGGCGCACCGCATTCGCCGCACTCGCGGACGCCCTCGACGACACCCACCTCTACGGCGTGCAGACGAACCTCCCCCAGCTCCGCCGGATCTGCACCGCCGCTCCGGTCCTGGCCGCCGAACACGCCACCTCCACCCTGGCGGGACTGCGCGCGACCGGACACCGAATCGACGTGCTGCGGGCCGGCACGATGACCACCATCCAGGACTTTCCCGGACGCACCGGATTGTGGGAGGTGGGAATTCCGCCGTCCGGACCGATGGACGACCTGTCGTTGCGCGCGGCGAACGTGGCCGTCGGAAACCCCGAAGGCGCACCCGGTCTCGAATGCACGCTGCAGGGCCCGCGTCTCGTGTTCTCCGATGCCACGTACGTGTGCGTCACCGGCGCACCCGCCGAAGTGACGGTGGACGGCGCACCGGTCCCGATGTGGGAACCGATCGAGGTACCGGCCGGTTCGGTGCTCGACGTGGGTGCGCCGGCGGACACCGGCCTGCGCACCTACGTCGCGGTGCGCGGCGGTCTCGACGTGCCGCTGTACCACGGGAGCGCATCGACCTTCACCCTCGGCGGTTTCGGCGGCACGACCGGCAGGGCGGTGTCGACCGGTGACGTCCTGGGCGTCGCGGACACCGTCGTCGACACCGCGCCGGCGCCGGTCCCCTCCGACGAGCGGCCCGAGTTCACGCACACCTGGCATCTCGCGGTCACGGAGGGCCCGCAGCCCGCACCCGACTACTTCACCCCCGAGGACATCGCGCAGTTCTACGACACCACCTGGACGGTGCAGAGCCACGCCAACCGCACCGGCATCCGGCTCGACGGCCCGAAGCCCACCTGGTCGCGTACCGACGGCGGGGACGCGGGACTGCATCCGTCGAACCTGCACGACAACCCGTACAGCGTGGGGGCGCTCAACGTCTCCGGCGACACCCCGATCCTGCTCGGCCCGGACGGTCCGAGCCTCGGTGGTTTCGCGTGCCCGCTCACCGTGGTGTCCGGTCACCGGTGGAAGCTCGGACAGATCAGGCCCGGCGACAAGTTGCGGTTCGTACCGGTCACCGATGCCGGTGCTGCCACCCTGCGCGCCGGGAAGGTGCGCGCCGCGGATGTTCCGCCGGTGGAACGGCAGGTCGCGTCCGACGGTGGCAGGCTCGGACGGACAGAAGCCGTCCTCGACCGGCCCGAGGCGGTGTACCTGCGCGGCGGCGACGACAACATCCTCGTCGAATACGGGGACATGGTTCTCGATCTGGGGTTGCGCATGCGGGTACACGCTCTCTCCGAAGCCCTCGCGGCGACGAATCTGCCCGGCATCGTCGATGTGACCCCGGGTGTGCGCTCGCTGCACATCCACTTCGATCCCGATGTCCTGCCCGCCTACCGTCTGCTCGGTGTCCTGCAGGACCTGGAGACGGAACTGCCCGCGACGCGCGATCTCGTGGTGCCCAGCCGCACGGTCCGGCTTCCGCTGTCCTTCGACGACCCGTCGATCTCGGAAGCGATCTCCCGGTACCGAAGCGGCGTGCGCGACGACGCACCGTGGCTGCCGTCGAACATCGAGTTCATCCGTCGTATCAACGGATTGGAGTCGGTCGATCAGGTGCGCGACGCCGTCTTCGACGCCGAATACCTGGTGCTCGGACTCGGCGACGTGTACCTCGGCGCTCCCCTTGCCGTTCCCCTCGATCCCCGCCACCGCCTGGTGACCACCAAGTACAACCCGGCCCGCACGTGGACACCGTCGGATGCGGTCGGCATCGGCGGAAAGTATCTGTGCGTCTACGGCATGGAGTCTCCGGGCGGCTATCAGCTGGTGGGGCGGACGATCCCGATCTGGTCCGGTTACCGGCAGACCGGGCCGTTCGAACACGGCAAGCCGTGGTTGTTCCGCTTCTTCGATCGCATCGTCTGGGAACCGGTGACACCCGAGCAGTTGCTCGAGTACCGGGCCGCGTCGAAGGCCGGGCAGTTCGACGCGGAAGTGTCCGAGGGCACGTTCGTACTCGCGGATCATCTCCGTTTCCTCGAGGACAACGCCGAGTCGATCGCAGCGTTCGACGCCAGGCAATCCGATGCTTTCGAAGCCGAGAAGCGCGCGTGGCACGCGTCCGGCGAATTCGACCGGGTCGACGCCGAACCCATCGAGGTAGCCGCACCCGCAGACCCTCTCGACGGCATGCCTGCCGGGGCGTCGGTGGTGGAAGCCCCGATGGTCGGCAACGTCTGGCGTGTCGAGGTCGCCGAAGGTGACCGGGTGGACCCGGAGACCACCGCGGTTATTCTCGAAGCGATGAAGCTCGAGATGCCCGTTCTCGCCGAGACGGCCGGAACAGTTCTCAAAGTCCTCGTGGAACCGGGCAGCAAAGTCGCGCCCGGCACCCCACTCCTCGTGATCGGAGCAGCAGCATGACCTCGAGCACCGACAGTGCACCCTTCCGCACTGCAGCGACCGACACCTCGGGCACCGCGCTCACGGCCACCGAGAAAGCCCGGAATGCGTTGCGCCGCATCGAGGAAGTCGATCGTCCCGAGGTGTGGATCACGCTGCGCGACGCGGCCGACATCCTGGCCGATGCCGCCGCGATCGACGAACGGGTCGGCGCGGGCGAAAAGTTGCCGCTCGCAGGCCTGCTCGTGGCCGTCAAGGACAACGTGGATGTCGCGGGGATACCGACCACGGCCGGCTGCCCGGAATTCGCCTACACACCGGAGACCACCGCCACCGGCATCGCGCGACTCGTCGACGCGGGCGCGGTGGTGCTCGGCAAGACGAATCTCGACCAGTTCGCGACCGGTCTGGTGGGGACCCGCAGTCCGTACGGTGCGGTGCGGTGCGCGTGGGATCCCGAGCGCGTCTCGGGCGGATCGAGTTCGGGATCGGCCGCCGCAGTCGCGCTGGGGATCGCGGACATCGGAATCGGCACGGACACAGCGGGTTCCGGCAGGGTGCCCGCCGCGTTGCACGGTATCGTCGGCATCAAAGCGACCCTCGGGGTCATCCCGACGCGCGGCGTCGTTCCGGCGTGCATCGACTACGACTGCTTGACGGTCTTCGCAACCGATCTCGCCCTGGCCGCAACCGCGGCCGGTGTCATGGCCGGGCCGGACCCGCTCGACGCGCGCAGCCGGCCGTGGCCCGCCGACGTCCGGCTCGCGGCGTCGTCGACGATTCGTCTGGCCGTGCCCCGGCCGGAGGACCTCGACGCACTGTGCGACGAATACCGCGAAGCGTTCGCGCTGACGGTGGTCGCGGCGCAGCAGTCGGGAGTCGAGATCGAGGAGGTGGACATCTCCCCGCTCCTCGACGCCGCCACGTTGCTCTACGACGGCGCGGTCGTCGCGGAGCGCTACGCCGCGGTGGGCGAGTTCCTCTCCACCGCACCTGAGGGCGCCGATCCGACGGTCGCCGCCATCGTCGCCGGGGCGAAGAAACCCGCCGCGCACGAACTCGTCGCGGACCTCGACACCCTCGTCCGGGTGAAAGCACAGGCAATGCAACTGCTCGACGGGTTCGACGGGCTGCTGCTGCCCACGACCACCGAACATCCGACGATCGCCGCGGTCGAAAAAGACCCGTTCGGCATCAACCGCCGTATGGGGACATACACGAATTTCTGCAACCTGCTGGATATGGCCGCCGTCGCGGTACCCGGACAACCCACCGCAGCGGGTAACCCTTTCGGGGTGATGGTGGTCGTCCCGGCGTTCCACGACCAAATCGCGGTCGACGTCGCGGCAGCGTTGACGGGCGTTGCGGCACCGCGTTTCGTCGATGCCGGTGTGGATCTCGCCGTATTCGGTGCGCACCTGCGCGGGCAACCGCTCCACTTCCAGCTCGAAAGCCTGGGGGCGCGCTTCACCGAGGACATCCGCACGTCCGATGCCTACCGGCTGATGGCATTGAACACCACACCGCCCAAGCCGGGCCTGGTGCGTCACGGTGCGGGAGCGGGAGTCCCGATCGTCGGCGAACTCTTCAGCGTCTCCGAGGCGGGGCTGGGCCGTTTCCTCGCAGCCCTACCCGCCCCGATGACCCTGACGAGTGTGGAGTTGTCGGACGGTCGCTCCGTGGTGGGGTTCGGTTGCACGCACGACGCAGCCGCCGACGCGGCGGACATCACCGAGTTCGGCGGCTGGGTCGCTTACCTCCGCTCGAAGCGGTAGGCAGCGGAGCGACTAGCGCGGCGGCGGGTCGACGGCAACGCCGCCGCCGTCGTGCTCCGGCCCTGCGGCGGGGTGGTCCGACGGCATCCGCCGACGGAAACGGGCCGCCTCGCTCGGGGCCGGAGCACGACGGTGCGATGCACCATCCACCACTGCTGCCCGAACGGCCCGGAGTTGTACGGCAGGTCGTAGCGCTCGCAGATGTCCTTGATCTTGGGGGCCACCTCCGAGTACCGGGTGCTCGGCATGTCGGGGAACAGGTGATGTTCCACCTGATAGCCGAGGTTGCCGCTGATGATGTGGAACAGCGGGCTCCCCTCGATGTTCGCCGAACCCACGAGCTGACGGACGTACCAGCCGCCGCGCGTCTCGTTCTCGACTTCCCTCTTGCTGAACGTGTAGGTCTGGTCCGGGAAATGTCCGCAGAAAATGATGGCGTGCGCCCACACATTGCGGATGATGTTCGCGGCGACGTCCGCGAGCAGAGTCGAGAGGAAGGTCTTCTCGACACCCGGCAGCCATCGGTCGGCAAGGTCGGCGCCCGCTCCCCACTTACCGGAACGGCGCAGCCATCCGGCCACGCGGGACGTCTTCGGCTGCGGCAGCTTTCCGCGCATCGCCACCTGCGCCAAACCGAACACCGCGGCGCTGACGAGTGGCCACCCCACGTAGTCCTTCACGAACTGGTCCCTCGCCTTTCCGGCGATGCCCTTGAGTTCTTCGAGTACCTGCGTGGGCGACTTCTCGCCCGCCCAGAGCGCCTCGAGATCCAGATCGTGCAGGGCGACGCCCCACTCGAACAGGACGGTGAGCAGTGCGTTGTAGAAGGGCTGGGCGAGGTAGACCGGATGCCACCGCTGCTTCGGGTCGATCCGCATGATCTCGTATCCGAGATCTTTGTCTTTGCCACGAATATTGGTGAACGTGTGATGGATGTAGTTGTGTGAGTGCTTCCAGGCTTCGGCCGTGGACGCGGTGTCCCAGTCCCACACGGAGGAATGGATGTCCGGGTCGTTCATCCAGTCCCACTGGCCGTGCATGACGTTGTGGCCGATCTCCATGTTCTCGAGTATCTTCGCCATCCCGAGGCATGCCGTACCTGCCACCCAGGCGGGCTTCGACGAGGACGCGAACAAGATCACGCGGCCGGCCACGACGAGCTGGCGCTGCGCTGCGATGACGGACTTGATGTACTTGCGGTCCTTTTCACCGAGGCTCGCGTACACCTCGTCGTGGATCGCGTCGAACTCTTCGGCCAGACGATCGAGTGTCTCTGCGCTCAGATGAGCGAGCGGGCTTTCCACTTCTGGAGACGGCGGTGCGGCCGCCTCTTCGGTGTTCGTCATACGTGCCCCATTCGTCGGGAGCTGTCGCAGCCCTCGCCGCTCACAGCTCTATTTCGATGTCACCCTCCGCGGTGTGGATGCAGGTACGCACCGAAGCCCCGGTGGGTTCGCTCACCTCGTCGGTTCGCAGGTCCCGGAGTTGCCCGGAACGCAACGTCCCCACGCAGGTGTGGCAGATGCCGATACGGCAGCCGTACGGCAACTTGAGGCCGGCGTTCTCGCCCGCAACCAGGATCGGGGTTCCCCCGTCGCACTCGACGTCCTGTTCGCTGTCGAGGAAGTGGATGGTGCCGCCCTCGCCGCTTCCCGCATTCCCCCCCCGATAACGGGCTGGAAACGTTCGAGGTGAATTCGCTCCGGGTCGCCGTGTTCGTTCCAGTGCTCCTCGAGCACGTCGAGCAACTCGCGCGGCCCGGACACGAACGTTTCGCGGTCGCGCCAGTCGGGGCAGATCTCGTCGAGATCCGCCGGCGTGATGCGCCCCTTCTCGCCGCTGATCCAGACTTCCAGCTTCACGCCCGGGTGGCGGGCGTCGAGGTCGTGCAAATCCGACGAGAAGACGACCTGTTCGGGAGTCGATGCGGTGTGCACCACCACGACGTCGTCGAGCAGGTCGCGGTGGTCGAGGCTGCGCAGCATGCTCATGATGGGCGGATGGGCGTGATCCCGCTGCCCGCGCTGACGAACAGCAAGCGGGCGGGTACCGGGTCGGGCAGGGTGAAGACGCCTTCGATCTCGCCGAGTCGCACGATGTCGCCCGGGGCGATCTTCCGCACCAGATACGGCGACACGACTCCGCCCTCGACGAGCTTCGGGGTCACGCTGACGAGCCCGTCCCTGGGGTCGGGGTCGGACGTGAGGGAATATGCGCGCCAGTGGTAGACGCCGTCGATGATGACTCCGAGGCGGACGTACTGGCCCGGTTTGTGGCCGGGCCAGTCGTACGCGGGCCGAATCATGATCGAGGCCGTGTCCTCGCACTCCGGGACCGCCCGGTCCACCCGCCCGCGCAGCTCGCGAGTGGACCACAGCGGGTTGATCATCTCGAGGTAGTGGTCCGGCTCGAGGGGAGTGAACAGTCGTCGCACAGCATGCAGAAGCCACTTGCGAACCGGATGTACGTGGGCCGAGCGCCGCGTTCCGCCATTTCGCAACCTTAACGCGCGGTGCCTCCGGTCAGGGACAAACCGGACGGCTCCCCGACGTCGTCACCTCAGGATCGTCAACATCACCACGGAGTCGATCTCGGCCTCGAGACGGTGCACAATGCCCGCATCGAGATGCACGACGGTGCCGGGGACCAGGGAGACGGTTCGCTCCTCGGTCGAGAAGGAGACATCGCCGACGACGGTCTGCACCAGGATCGGGAACATGGCCTGATGGTCGGCCATGCTCTGTCCCGCGCTGAAGCTGATACGGATCACGGTCGCGCCGGTGCCCGCGGCGAGTTTCTCGATGCGTGGGGTGTCGCCGGTCTGGGCGTTGAGTGTGGCAACGCCCTCGATGACGGTGAGCTTGCCGTCCGTACCGTCCGTTGTCGTCACGCCGCCTTCTTTCTCGCGATGGCCTCGATCGCACAATGCTCGTCCGGTGGTGCGGGAATGTCGAGCGTCTCTGCAGCACCCTTGCACGTGCACCCGGATCTCGCAGCACATCTGCGGCGACCCGGCTCTCACCGGCCCCGGAACGACGTCAGCCCGGGGCGACGGTCGAGTCGCCCCGGGCTGAGCCGGTACATCCGAGCGGGGGTCCGCCCACACGGAAGGTTTCGAAAGGTCAGAAGTTGATCATGTGACCGGCGAGACCGTGGATGGCCTCCTGCAGCGCCTCGCTGAGCGTCGGGTGCGTGTGGACGTTGCGCGCCAGTTCGTTGACGGTCAGATCCCACTTCTGGGCGAGGGTCAGCTCGGGGAGCAGCTCCGAGACGTCGGGGCCGATGAGGTGGCCGCCGAGAAGTTCACCGTGGGTCTTGTCGGCGATGAGCTTGACGAAACCGGTGGGGTCGGCGAGTCCGTGCGCCTTGCCGTTCGCGGTGAACGGGAAGGTCGCGACCTTGACGTCGTAGCCTTCGTCCTTCGCCTGCTGCTCGGTGAGTCCGAAGGACGCGACCTGCGGCTGGCAGAACGTCGCGCGGGGCATCATCCGGTAATCGCCGAGCTCGAGGGTCTCGGCACCACCGATGGTCTCGGCAGCGACGACGGCCTGAGCCTCGGCGACGTGGGCGAGCTGGAGCTTTGCGGTGACGTCGCCGATGGCGTAGATGCCGTCGACGTTGGTGCGCATCCGTTCGTCGATGGCGATGGCGCCGCGATCGGTGAGCTCGACTCCGGTCTTCTCGAGGCCGTAGCCTTCGACGCGCGGGGCGAATCCCACCGACTGCATGACCTTGTCGACGGTCATCGTCTCGACGTTGCCGGACTTGTTGTCCTTGATCTCGACGGTGACGTCCGAGCCGTTGTCGGAGATCTTCTGGACCGCGGCACCGGTCTTGATGGTGATGCCGAGCTTCTTGTAGGCCTTGGCAATCTCCTTGGAGACGTCCGCGTCCTCGTTGGGCAGTGCCCGGTCGAGGAACTCGACGATGGTGACGTCGACCCCGTAGTTCTTCAGGACGTAGCCGAACTCCATGCCGATGGCACCGGCACCGACGATGACGATCGATCCGGGAAGGTCGCGGGTGAGGATCTGCTCCTCGTACGTGACGACGTTCTCGCTGAGTTCGGTTCCCGGCAGGAGCTTGGTGACCGAACCCGTCGCAATGATGACGTTGTCGAAGGTCACCTGCTCGGTTCCGCCCTTGCTGAGCGAAACCTCGATGGTCTTGGCGTCGACGAACGAGCCCTTACCGTCGTACTCGGTGATCTTGTTCTTCTTCATCAGGAAGTGCACGCCCTTGACGCGACCGTCGGCCACCTTGCGGCTGCGGTCGTAGGCGGCACCGAAGTCGAAGGACACGTCTCCCGACATACCGAAGGTCTTGGCCTCTTTGGTGAAGAGATGTGCCAGTTCGGCATTTCGGAGAAGTGCCTTCGAGGGGATGCAGCCGACGTTCAGGCAGACACCGCCCCAGTACTTCTGCTCGATGATGGCGGTGCTCAATCCCAGCTGTGCCGCGCGGATAGCAGCGACGTACCCACCGGGACCGGCTCCGAGGACAACGACGTCATAGTGTGAGGTCACAGCCATACAGGGTAGTCCTGCCCCATTCGGCTGTCTGCCGATGGTCCGGTTACCCACCGGTAGGTACGAAGCGGGCGCTTCAGCCCAGGATGCCGCGGTCGTACGCGGTCGCCACCGCCGCGGCGCGATCCGCCACCTCGAGCTTCCCGAAGATGTGGGTCAGATGCGTCTTGACCGTCGCCTCGCTGATGAACAGTTCCTGCGCGATCGCGCGGTTCGACGTGCCCTTCGCCACCAGGGTCAGTACCTCACGCTCCCGCGCGCTGAGCGTCCTCGATGCGGCCGGGGCGCGCACGCGCGACAGCAGTCGCGACGCCACCACCGGCGAGAGGACGGTGCGTCCCTCCGCGACAGCGCGCACCGCCGCGAACAGTTCGTCACGGGGCGTGTCCTTGAGCAGGTAGCCGATCGCTCCGGCCTCGATAGCCGAGAAAGCGTCGGCGTCGGTGTCGTATGTCGTGAGGACGAGTACGCGGCTCCGGACCTTGCGGGCGGTGAGTTCGGCGATCGCCTCGACTCCCCCGCCCCTCGGCATCCGTAGGTCCATCAGCACCACATCCGGATCCAGCGCCACAGTCACCACCACAGCCTCCGGTCCGGACGACGCCTCTCCTACGACCGCGAATTCGGTTGACGCGGCGAACATCCCACGCAGGCCGTCGCGGACGACCGGATGATCGTCGGCGATCAGCACTGTGATCGCGTCGGCGCTCATTCCGCTGCTCCCACCCGCACCAGCGGAACCCGCACCGAGACCGCCGTCCCGGCACCGCGCTCCGACTCGACAGTCACTTCGCCGGCAACGCGGGCCGCCCGGGACTGCATGCCCCTCAAGCCGAACCCGCGAACCGATCCTGCGGACGGATCGAAACCGCATCCGTCGTCTCGCACATCCACGCTCACCTCGTCCTCCATATACGAGACCGTGACACCGACACGTCCCGCCCCCGCATGCTTGCTCACGTTGGCGAGTGCCTCCTCGGTGATGCGCAGGAGCGTCGCGCCGATGTCGTCGTGCAACGGCTCGGCTGTGCCGGTCACGGTGAATACGGCGGCTACCCCGGAGTCCGCCTCCCACATCTTCACCACTCGGCCCAGCACCTCGTCGAGTGTGCCGTGCTCGAGCGCCTGCGGGAGCAGATTCTGCACGGAGCGACGGGCTTCGGACAGGCTACGGCGAGCAAGTGCCGCGGCCCGCTCCACATGCCCCCCGGCCACGACCGGGTCGACGGTGTTCTGGGCCGCCTGCAATTGCGTGACGATCCCCGTGAGACCCTGCGCCAGGGTGTCGTGGATCTCGGCGGCGAGACGTCGCCGCTCGTCGTCGATGCCGGCCTCCCGCGCGCGCAGCACGAGCTGCGCGTGGAGTGCCTCGTTTTCGGAGAGAGCCTGTTCCAGACGGTGATTCGTGCGTTCGAGTTCCGCGATCGCGTCGATCCGTTCCTGCGTCAGCGTCTCCTCTCGCGCACTGATTCGGAGCATCATCATCACGATCGAGGAGTTGATGACGAACAACGCACCGAACGCGATCCACATGGTGAGGCCCGACGGCGGGAGACCCCCGCTCTGGGATCCCGCCATCGTCACCGCTGTCGAGAGCAGCCCCACTCGCATCCAACGCTCGGGGAGCAACCGCTCTGCGTCGAAGTACCCGATGAAGGCGTAAAACGCGAAAAACGGATTGAGCCAGGTCAGGACGAACGCAAGAACAGTGCGCCCGGTGAAGTACACAGCGTCCTTGTCGCGACGCCACCACCAGCGCTCCCAGCACACTGCGGCGCCAACCAGCACCAGAGCCGAAACACGTTCTGCCGGCGTCATGAGCAGGTTCGCGGAGGCCAGGGACAGGATCGTCCCGACCGCGAGCAGCACCCACGGTCCCCACCTGTAGATACGCTCCCAGTACTCGTCTGTCGGGGGCGCTGCCATCGCGGTGTCCGTCGCCACGTTGTTCAGCATGACGGGTGCCGCCGTCGTTGCCAACGGAATGTCGTCGTTGCCAACGGAATGTCACTGCCGACCGGTGTCACTGCCGCGGACCGATCTCTACTGCCAGCGAAACCAGCGTGCCGCTGCGGCCGTCAATGCCACCGCCCACAACGCCACCACCATCAGGCCACCCACACTGGGCCACTCCCCTCGGGCCGCCTGGTCGAGGATCTGCGAGGCCGCACCGAAGGGCGTCACCTCGACGATCCGCTGCAGCAGATCCGGCATGGTCTGGACCGGGAGCCACACCCCGGCACAGAACATCATCGGAAAGAAGACGATGGTGCCGATCGTCTGCGCGATCCGTGTGGTCCCCGAGACGGCGGCAATCGCAGCGCCCATGCTCAGCGCCGCCGCAAGCGTGAGGAGCACCGCCAGCGCGTAGCCCCACGGCTGCTCCGGGAATGCCACTCCGAACACACCACGGCCGACGAGCAGGGCGAGCACGACCGACCCGGCCACGGCCACGGCGTGAACCACGATCTGCGCCAGCAGAAGTGTCACCGGCCGGGCCGGGGTCACCGACAGCCGGCGCAGGATTCCGCGTTCGCGGTACGACGACAGCACAGCAGGCATCGTCTGGATACCCGCGACGATCATCGACAGCAACACCACGCTCGGAACGTAGAGATCGATCACCCGGCGTCCCCCGAGACTCGCGTCCGCCTCCCGGAAGGCAGGGATGAGGCCGAGAATCGTCAGCAGGACGACAGGGAACGCGAGGATCCAGAACATCGCGCCGGGTTCGCGGACGAACAGGCGCGCTTCGGTGCGCACTACCGCGGTCACAGGATTCGTATCGGTCGTCGTCATGGCCGTTTCTCCGGGGTCGTGATATCGAGGAATGCGTCGTCGAGCGTGGCTTCCGTGATGCGGAGCCGTCGAGCGGAGATGCCGTCGCGGGCGAGGAGCGCGAGCACCGCATCGACCGAGTCGTCGTTGCCTTCCACGACCAGCCGGTCGTGGTCGTGACGCACTGCCAGGACTCCGGGCAATGCCGTCAGGGCGTCCGGATCGAGCGGAGCCGACGGGCGGAACGAGACGACGACCGCTGTCGAGGTGCGGGCGATGAGTTCCGAGGGCGTGCCCAGCGCCTTGATCCTGCCGGTATCGAATACCGCGACCCGGTCGCACAACCGCTGCGCCTCTTCCATGAAATGGGTGACCAGCAGCACCGTGACCCCCGAGTCCCGGATCTCTTCGATCAGCGACCATGTCTCGCGGCGGCCACGCGGATCCAAGCCCGTGGTGAGTTCGTCCAGCACTACCACCCGCGGCGATCCGATCAGCGCGAGCGCGATGAAGAGGCGCTGTTGCTGTCCCCCCGACAACTTCGCGAACCGGGTGTCGAGCACGTGCTCGAGGCCGAGCCGTTCGGCCAGCGCCGTCCCGTCCGCGGGACGCGGGTAGAACGATGCGTAGAGGTCGAGAGCCTCCTGCACGGTCAGCTTCGGCTGGAGTTCGCTCTGCTGTAGCTGAGCCCCGAGCAGTTCCGTCAGCACGCGGCGGTCGGCGACCGGGTCGAGCCCGGCGACGCGTACGGTCCCTTCGTCCGGTGCCCGCAAGCCGGAAACGCATTCGGCCGTGGTGGTCTTCCCAGCCCCGTTGGAGCCGAGAATTCCGAATATCTCTCCTTCTCGGACATCGAAACTCACGCCGTCGACGGCGGCGCGGTCGCCGTACCGTTTGTACAGGCCTTTCACTTCTACGATGGGCATGGTCCGAGCTTGCCCGGCGGGGGCGGGCCGCCACATCGCCCGACGGTCTCAGACGGCATCAACCGATCGGGGGATGCGGGTCAGTCGCCCGAGGTGCCGGGTCTGCGAGCGAAAGAGCGCATCCGGCGCAGGTATCCGGGTATCGACCGGAACGGCACGCGAACCGGCCAGTCGTCGGGCCGGAAGTATGCCTCGGTGCCACCGTCGACAACCACCACGCTGCCGGCCATGAAGTCGGCGGCCGGGGACACCATGAACTCGACCCACTGCGCGATCTGTTCGGCGTCGCCGAATCCGCCGAGCGGAACAGGGAAGCTCTCGACCGCCCTCTTCAACGGACTGTCGAGTTGTGCGTCGAGCAGTGGTGTGGAGATGGCACCCGGCGCGAGCACGTTGAGGCGGATGCCGGAGCCCGCCCATTCCGGCGTCACCGCTGTGCGGCGAACCCAGCGTGTCACCGCGATCTTGGACGCTGCGTAGGTGAACGGCGGCCCCGATTTGGCGATCCTGGTGGCCCGCGCGACGCCCTTGTCCATGTCGCCCGCGAGAAACGCCTTCACCGCAGAATTCGGTACGCCCGGCGTGGTCGTCGTGGAGTTGGAGCCGAAGACCACCACCTTGCTGTTTCCGGCAGCGGCGAGTGCCGGGCGCCAGCCCACGAGCAGATCGATCACGCCTCGCACGTTGACCTGGGCGATGAGCGGTTCCCTGCCGGGAGTGGGGCCGAGGCCGGCGGCGAGAACCGCACCGTCGAGCGTGGCTCCGGCCCGGTCGAGGGTGCCGCGGATGGCGTCGGACCGCCCCTGCGGAGTCGAGAGGTCGGCCACCACATCGGCGTCCCGGATGTCCACACCGATCACGGTGTGGCCTGCGGCGCGCAGTCTTTCCGCGCTCGCCCTGCCCATACCCGACGCTGATCCCGTTACTACGTATACGCCCATAACCGTGCTGCCCCCGCCTCGCCGATTCGATTGCTCCCCGCACGGTACATGCGTGGCGTCGAGGCAGCGGAAGGATTTCCACTGGGTCACCCGGGGTGCGCGAGTGTCGCGCCGACCTCTTCGACGGCTTCCCGCAACATCTGCTCGTACACGTCGAGATCCGGAACCGCCCCGCTACCGGCCGCCACGCCGATGGTGACGGTGTCTCCGAGTCCGTATACGCCGTGGGTCAACGCCATCGCGGGAGACAGCCCAGGGAATCCCGCGCTGAACACCGCAGGTCCACCGGCGAGTACGAGATCGGCGGGGCCGCGGAAGACGCTCGACACCACGGTGTTTCCCGTGACGGTGGCGGGAAGGTCGGTCATCGGGAATCGGACGATCCCGAACCGCAACAACGGGGCCGGAACGTGCTCGGTTGCCGCGTCGCGTCCAGCCTGCAGTGGATGGGTCACCCTGGCACGACGTTCCGCCAGGTCGACCGCGATCCGGGCCGCGCGGAGGCGCAGGTCCGGTTCCGTGACGAACAGTTCGACGCCGGCGTTGCGGTAGTTGTTGCGCGCCGGTCCGGCAGCACCGACCGCGATGGTGACCTCTGCGCCGAGCCGGTCGGGAACGTCCTCACCACGTGCTTCGAGGAACCTGGTCAGCGCCACCGACACCGCTGTCAGTGCCACCGTGGTGACGGTGTGCCCACCACTGCGGAAGGGATCGGCCGGGCACACCACCATGCGCACCGACCGCTCGGCGCCCGGATCGATGTCGAGACCTGTGAGTGGCCGCCCGTCGGCCGGCGGCGGAATCTCACCCGCTTCGGTGGCCGCGTCGAGCGCGCGTGCGGCTGCGGCGGCCCGCCGTCCCGCCGAGAACGTCCGCACGACTCGGGCGGGAAACTCGGCGAGTGCACGCGCCAGCATCACCGGCGCGGACGGTGCCGAACCGGGTTGCGCCGACACCGGTGGCTCGTCGGCTCCGAACAGCGCCCTGGTCAGTTCGGTTGCTCGGCGGCCGTCCGCGAAGGCGTGGGAGACCTGCCAGACGACCACGAGCGCCGCGCCCTCGCAGCCCGGCGCGTCGCGCACCCGGGAGAACACGTGCAGACGCCACGGGCGCTTCCGCGCGTCGAGCGAGGTCGCGACGAGCGCACCCAGTTCGCTCTGCAGATCGGTCCACGACACACCGTCCGGCCGGTGTTCGACGACCAGGTCCTCACCGAAACTTCTCGGTGCCCAATACGGATAGTCCAGATGTCCGGGTACATCCCGGACGTGAGAGAGCAGTTCCCCCATCCGCTCGGCGCGCCGGCGCACCGTTTCCCGCACCGCCGCCACGCCCCCTTCGGAAGCGAAGCAGTACAGCAGGAACTGGTCGTTGGGCATCCGCTCGGAGAGCCAGTACATCTGCGCGTCCGCGGGGGTGAGCTGCACCCCGGCAGCGTAATGCCGGGTAGAAATGAGGTCATGAGCGACACCACGACCGATCCCTATCTCTGGCTCGAGGACGTCACGGGCGACAAGCAACTCGACTGGGTCCGTGCCCACAACGAGCGCACGGTCGATGCCTACACCAGCAGTGACGGTTTTTCCGCACTCGAAAGCAGGATCCGCGAAGTTCTCGACACCGACGCCCGGATTCCCTATGCACGGCGGCGAGGCGAGTACCTCTACAACTACTGGCGGGACGCCACCCACGTACGCGGACTGTGGCGTCGCACCACGATGGACCAGTACGTACGCGACAACCCCGAGTGGGACGTTCTCGTCGACCTCGATGCCGTGGCCGAGGAGGAAGGCGAGAACTGGGTGTGGGCGGGCGCCCAGGTGCTGCGCCCCGACCAGACGCGCGCGCTCATCAGCCTGTCGCGCGGCGGTGCCGACGCGACCGTGGTCCGCGAATTCGACCTCGCCACTCGCCGGTTCGTCTCCGGTCCGGAGAGCTTCGAAGTGCCGGAGGCGAAGACCGACATCGGCTGGATCGACGCCGACACCGTCTATGTGGGAACGGATTTCGGCGACGGCTCGCTCACCGATTCCGGATATCCCCGCATCGCTGCGCGTTGGCGGCGCGGGACCCCGCTCGCAGAAGCGGAGACGGTGTTCGAGGGTGAGGCCGGCGATGTCGCCGTATCCGCCTGGTACGACGACACACCCGGGTACGAGCGCAGTTTCGTGGACCGTGCGCTCGACTTCTACCGGGCCCGGCGCTTCGAGTTGATGCCGGACGGTGAACTCGTGGAACTCGAAGTGCCCCAGGACGCGCGGGTGAGCGTGTACCGCGACCACCTGCTGATCCGGACCCGCTCCGAATGGCTCGGCCATCCTGCCGGCGCGTTGCTCGCCGCGGACTACCCCGCGTTCCTGGCGGGTTCGCGAGATTTGACGGTGTTGTTCACCCCCGACGACCACACGTCGCTCGAGCAGTACGCGTGGACACAGAATCACCTGCTCGTGGTCACGTTGCGCGACGTACAGACACAGATGCGGGTTCTGACTCCCGGCGCCGACGGCTGGACGGACGAGGGATTGTCCGGGGTTCCGGAAGCGACGTCCACGTCGATCATCGATGTGGACCCGCTCACGGGAGACGACTTCTTTCTCAACTCGAGCGGTTTCACCATCCCGGCGACACTCCTGTCCGGCACGGTGGGCGGACGGATCGAGCCCATCAAGGCCGCACCGTCCTTCTTCGACACCGCGGGTATTTCGGTCGTGCAGCATTTCGCGACGTCCGACGACGGCACCCAGGTGCCGTATTTCGTGGTGGGAAGCAACACGACGAGTCCGTCGCCCACCCTGCTGTACGGCTACGGCGGATTCGAGAACTCGATGGTGCCCGCCTACAGCGGCGGCATCGGCCGCGCGTGGCTCGAGAAGGGCTACACGTACGTGATCGCCAACATCCGCGGCGGCGGTGAGTACGGTCCTGCGTGGCACACCCAGGCGTTGAAGGAGAACCGGCACAAGGTTTTCGAGGACTTCGCCGCCGTTGCGAAAGACCTTGTGGCACGGGGCATCACCACGGCGGAGCAGCTCGGCGCACAGGGAGGTAGCAACGGCGGACTTCTCATGGGTGTGATGCTCACCCGGTATCCGCAGTTGTTCGGCGCGATCGTGTGCCAGGTGCCGTTGCTCGACATGAAGCGATACCACCTGCTTCTCGCGGGGGCGTCCTGGATGGCGGAATACGGCGACCCCGACAAGGCCGACGAGTGGGAGTTCCTCGGCAAGTATTCGCCGTATCAGAACACCGACCCGAACGCGACGTATCCGCCGATCCTCGTCACCACCTCCACCCGCGACGATCGCGTGCATCCCGGTCATGCCCGAAAGATGGTCGCGCGCCTGGAGGAGCAGGGCCACGAGGTCTGGTACTACGAGAACATCGAAGGTGGGCACGGCGGCGCTGCCGACAACGCGCAGGCGGCGTTCAAGTCGGCGCTGACTTTCACGTTCCTCGCGGACAAGCTGGGCTAGCGGTCGCGTAGCCATTCGGCGACCTTCGCCACCGTCTCGGCGTTGTCGCGGATCCACCCGTTGTGACCGAGACGCCGCGGGTTGTGCCACGTCGTGATGTCGGCCGCGGGCAGCTTGCCGAGCAGGTGCGCGGCCGACTCGACGGGGGTCAGGTCGTCACCGTCGATCGTGATCGACAGGACCGGCAGAGTCAGGCGGGCCAGTCGCTGCTCGTAGTCGATGTCCGCACCGGCCGGCTCGAAGCGTCCTCCGCGTGCGAGCCGGGCCCAGTCGGAGATCAGCACGCGCGACTGCCTGCCGAAGCCCGCCACGTCGATCCGGTCGCCGGGCCAGAATCCCGCGACGCTCGACGTCAGGGACATTGCCGCCGACCCCAGCAGAAGTCCGGGACGGCGGGCACCCCGGTAGTGCCGGTAGTACGGCGTGCCCGCGGCGACGAGGATCAGGCCGCCGAGCCGGCCGCGGATCCGTGACGCGTAGAGGACACCGAGCTGACCGCCCATCGAATGCCCGAGTAGGTAGGGCGTCGAATCGGGGAATCGCTCCCGCACCACCTCGAACACGGCGGGCAGATGCACCGCGACGATCTCGTGGTAACCGTAGGTGCTCTCCGGTCCCGGCCGGGGCCGACTGTCTCCTTGCCCCGCCAATTCGCAGATCGCGGCATCGAATCCGTATCCGGTCAGCGCCTCGGCGAACGATTCGTAGTATCCGGCGGGTACGCCCAGCCCCGGCAGGATGACGACCACTGCGCGTGACGAGTCGCGACGGGCTTCGTGCTCGTGGTCGGGGCCCGCGAACAACCGCACCGGGGTCGTGGTGCCGTCGGGTAGCTGGATCGGTACGGTCTGCACCGGCTCAGACTAGGCCGATCCCGGCTCGTCGTTCGCCGGTTCGGCCCGGACCTCCCGTGCGCCGGGGCCCGGGATGCCGGCATCGTCGAGGGCCGCTGCGGTGAGCGCTCTTCCCAGCGCGATCATGTCGGCGGCCCTGTGGAAATCGAGACTCCGGCACGCGCTCCGCGGGACCTCGACGAACACGTCCGGCGGATAGGCAGCCAGCTGGAATCTCGACAGGGCCGACTGCATGATGTCGAGCGATCGGTTCATCACCGCAACGCGTCCGAATTTCGGCGTATGCAGGTCGTCGGTGCCGGTATCCGTCTCGTCGACCGTCTTGTCCACGAACGAATCGTCGTTGTCGGCACCGCTCGCCGAGAACCGGTTGACCACCGATCGCACGATGTCGGTTTCGAGCACCGAGGCAGCGCTACGACGGAAACGTCCCATCCATTCCTCGGCAGGCCGCGGTTCCGAACTCGCGTTCTCGGGTGAGCGCGACCGACCGCCCTCTTCTCCGGCGAGACTGACGCCGATCGTGAGATCCGCGTGCATTCCGACGGTCGGGGCGATCGGCAACGGCGACAGCGTACCTCCGTCGGTGAGAACCCTGCCGTTGAGCACCACCGGAGTGATGACACCGGGAATCGCGATGGACGCCCGGATGGCTGCGTCCACGGGACCTCGCTGGAACCACACCGCGCGTCCCGCCGCGAGATCGGTGGCAACGGCCGTGAACGGAATCGGCAGATCCTCGATCGCGACTTCACCGAGTATGTCGCGCATCTTCGTCAGGATCCGTTCGGCGTGGATGGCGCCGGGAGCCGACACCGAGATGTCGAGCAGACGTACGACATCCATCTGGGACAGGCTCAGCGCCCACTGTGTGTACGGGTCGAGTTTGCCGGCCGCGTACACACCTCCGACAAGCGCACCCATCGAAGCGCCTGCGACACCCACGATTTCGAGACCGCGTTCCTCGATCACCTGGATCGCACCGATGTGCGCATACCCCCTGGCGCCACCGCTCCCCAGTGCAAGCGCCACTCGCGTTCGTCCCGCCATGGATCCGATCGTACGCAGACCGACCCGAATCACACCCCGGATTCCGCTCCACCCCGAGGTCGAAGCTCAGGGTCGAAATGGGGGATGTGCCCGGATGTGGCCGGGTGCATGTCCGGTGCACGATCGACGTGTTCGCTTCGCAGACCATCCAGCATCGGAGAATTCATGCGCACCAAAGTCATCGCGGCGTTGTTTGCCGGAACCGCCGCCGTCGCCCTCGGAACAGGAACTGCTGCAGCACAATCCGCACCCGTCGTGGTAGGAATGAGCCAGCAGTCCGCAGTGGAGTTCCTCACCGAACGCGGTGTTCCGTTCACGATCACCAACCGATCGGGAAACCTGTCGGGATACTGCGCCGTCACCGCACAGCGCGACAAGGGCTATCGGACCGAGGTCGATTTCGACTACGACCACAAGAACAAGACGTACGAGCGAAGCGAGACCGAGGTGTGGCGCGGAATCGGACTCACCGTGGTCTGCCGGTGATCCGGCCGTCGCCCGCCCGGGTGTCAGTCGAGATCGAAACCTCTCTGCAGCAATTCTTTTCGAAGTAGCTCCCTGCTCCCCAAGGCGCCCGGAGACGCGAACCGGCCCAGGACCCGCGCGATCCAGCTGTCCGACAGTCCCTGGAGCCGGTAGAACTCCGCGATCTCGTCCTCGTAGGCCGCCACTCCCGCGTCCTGTCCCGCGGAGCTGTACTGCTCGCGATGCAGCACGACATCCTGTCCGAGCCGGGGCTTGACCTCCGGCGTCTGCGCCGGATCCGGATGGCCCACCACCAGCCCGACCACGGCGAAACTGTGGTCGGGCAAGGCCAGTTCGGCGCCAAGCTCCGCCGGATGATTGCGAAGCGCACCGATGTACACCGTGCCGAGACCGAGCGATTCGGCGGCGAGCACCGCGTTCTGAGCGGCCAGAGTCGCATCGACGATCCCGAGTACGGCCGACTCGACGTACCCGACGTTGACGAGCGTCTCACCACGCCGCGTCGCAATCCCGGCTGCCCGCGCCAGATCGGCCACCCACACCAGCAACAGCGGTGCGTTCCGCACCGCGTCCTGGTTGCCGGCCAGTTCCGCGATACGGTCGAGCCGATCGCGGTCGGTCACTGCGATCACGCTCCACAACTGCAGGTTACTCGAGCTGGCGGCCGACGAGGCTGCTGCGACGATCACGCGGAGATGGTCTTCGGACACCTTCTCGGGCAGGAACTTCCGCACGGACCGGTGTGCGAGCTGTACGGCCAGGACCTCGTTCCACAACGCGGGGTCGATGCGTGCGCCCACCCGCGCTGCCTCGTCTGCGCCGTACCGGAGTTGCAGAGCAGCGAGGCCGGCGTCGGTCGCGGTGTCCGTCATGAAAGAAGGCTCCTTGTCGAAGAATGTCTCGGGCACAGTCTGTGCCCGGCAGCCCGGCAGCGCGATACTTCGCCTCGAGCTGATTTCAGCATCGCACTTGCCGTATCGGAGAAAGATCAGGGTGGAGATCCGGGTACAGCCCTGATGTGCGAACGATCCACGATCGACTCATGACATTCGAGAACAACACACCCCCACGCCCGTTCGTCCGTTCGTCCACGCAGCGCATCCTCGGTGGTGTCTGCGGAGGCCTCGCCGAGTACTTCGAAGTGGACGTCAATCTCGTCCGCACGATCACCGTGCTCACCCCTTTCGTCACCGGCGGTACCGCGATACTGGTCTACCTCGCTCTGTGGATGCTGCTCCCCGAATGAGACTCGCCCTCGCGGACCTCGCGCACCAACCGGTCCGCGTTGGCGAGGATCGCCGCTCTCAGCGCACTCTCCGGCTCGCTGAGCACGCTGCGCCGCGCGACGAGAACGAATTCGAGGTGGCCGGCGTCCGGTAATCGGCGGGTTCCGGACCGCACCGGGACGAGACCCGCCGGCGGGAGCCGACTCGCGTGCAGTACGACGCCCAAACCCGCCAGCGCCGCCGCCCGTAGGCCGATGAGACTGTCCGCGACGCACGTGACCCGCGCCCCGTACCCGCAGCGCTGGAGCACGTCGAGTGCGATCCCGCGGGTCAGCGACGGGTGCGGATAGGTGACGAGCGGAATCGGACCCTCCGGGTCCGGTACGAACCCGGGCGCACCGAGGAACTCGAGCCTGTCGCTGAAGATCAGCTCACCGTGCCGCTCCCCCGGCCGGCGTTTCCCGAACATGAGGTCGAGTTCGCCGTTGTCGAGGCTTCGATGCAGGTTCTCGCTGAGTCCGACGGTGAGTTCGAAGTCCACCCGGGGATGCCCCCGCCGGAACTCGGCCAGGATCGCGGGCAATTCGTGGAGTACCAGGTCGTCGGACGCACCGAACCGCACGCGCCCGCTCACGGTGGATTCGGTGAAGTAGTGCTGGGCCGCGCCGTGGCGGTCGAGGATCTCACGGGCGAAGCCGAGCATCGCACTGCCGTCGGCAGTCGGTTCGACGGTGTGGGTGTCGCGCACGAACAATCGGCGGCCCGCCGCCGCCTCGAGTTTCGCGACGTGCTGACTCACCGTGGACTGGCGCAGGCCCAGGCGTCGCGCGGCCGCGGTGAAACTGCGTTCCCTCTCGACGGCCAGAAAGCTTCGTAGATGAACGGGATCGAACACTTCCGCATTCAATCACAATCTGTGATTACAGTGATCGGGGTAATCGGCTTCTCGAATCGAGGCGCAGTGGCCTAGCGTCGAGCCATGCTGGCGAAGATACCGTTGCTCAACCGACTCGACCCGTTCCTCGTTGGGATCCTCGCGACGGTTGCCGTCGCGGCGGTCCTGCCGGCGCACGGCGTCGGACTCGATGTCTTCACCTGGGCGTCGAAGATCGCCATCGGACTGCTGTTCTTCCTCTACGGTGCACGCCTGTCGACCGCCGAGGCCGTCGCGGGGCTGCGACACTGGCGGCTACACGCAACCATCCTCGCGACCACCTTCGTGATCTTCCCGCTCCTGGGTCTGGCCGCAAAGGTCTTCGTGCCCTGGCTGCTCAGCGATCCGCTCTATCTGGGTGTGCTGTACCTGTGCCTGTTGCCTTCGACGGTGCAGTCGTCGATCGCGCTCGTGTCGGTCGCACGGGGCAACATCCCCGGTGCGGTCGTCTCTGCCTCCGCATCCAGTCTGCTCGGTATCCTCCTCACCCCGGCCCTCGTGGCGGTCACCATGAGTACGCAAGGAGTGACCTTCAGTTCGGGCGCGGTGCTGGACATCGTGCTCATGCTTCTCGTGCCGTTCGTGGCGGGCCAGGTCGTGCGTCGCTGGATCGGTGGCTGGGTCACGGCACACGGCAAGCCCCTCAAGGTCGTCGACCGCGGTTCGATTCTGCTCGTCGTCTACGTGGCCTTCAGCCGCGGCATGAACGAGGGAATCTGGACTCAATTGTCCGTGCTGCGCCTGCTCGCACTCGTCGGGGTGTGCATACTCCTGCTGGCGATCGTGCTGGCTCTCACCTGGTTCGCGCCACCCAAGCTCGGATTCTCGTACGAAGACCGCACGGCGATCCTCTTCTGCGGTTCCACCAAATCGCTTGCGACCGGACTTCCGATGGCCACGGTCCTCTTCCCGGGCGAGCCGATCGGGTTGATCGTGCTTCCGCTCATGCTCTTTCATCAGATCCAGCTGCTCGTGTGCGCCGCCATCGCTGCCCGGCTTGCGAAACAAGCGCCCGAGCCGGCAATGCAAAGCTGATCGGCCCGGAGGGAAACCGTCGGTCCGGCGCAGACGAACGCGCCCACGAAACGGAAGAGGCCGTGAGTCCCGAACTTCGGAACTCACGGCCTCATAATCCACTCTCTACAGCGAGCCGGTCAGCAGCACCGGCGCGATCACCAGGATCAGTTCGACGAACTGGCTGATGGCTTCGAAACCACTCGAGATGCTACCCATTTTTCCTCCAGATTCCTGCCGGAGACCTCATGCCCCCGGGTGTCGGATACAGCGACGATCGGCGGTCAGGTACAACCAGTGATCGGTTACAGCGACGATCGGGTTATGCGGCGATCAGCTGATGAACTGCGCGGTCTGCAGGAGCAGCGAGAAGAAGAAGTTGATGATCTCGGTGATCGTTGTGCTACCCATGTGTCCTCCTGGAAATGATGAACAGATCAGTTGCGGCACAGTATATTTCAGATCCGAGCGCGTGCCTGGGCAAACCATACTGTCCGGTACTTAAAGCGTCAATGGTTTTCGAGGAGAAAGTCGAGAGTGAAAGCTGTTCGCTAATCCACTGTGCCTAAACATAATTCGCAGGAACTATCGCGATGCGCCCATGACAAATGAGCGCACCCGACCGTGCAAATATCAGCGCGTCTCCATAGCCCTCGCAAGCATGGGCCACGAGTTGTGCAAGTCGTCTTCCCAATAACCCCAGGAATGCGTTCCGGTCGGGCGAAACTCGAAAACAGCGGGTATATCCAGTTCTTCTAGCCTGGTGGCCAGACGCCGTGTGCAGTCGTCGACCGCAGCCTCGATCACGCCGCCCATCACCACCTGATTCAGCAGCAGAGCCGGGTCGTTCCCGACCGAACGGGCGCCGAGGTGCTCATGCTTGCCCGGGAGTCCGGTTGCCGAGGAGATATAGAGGTCGATACCGCGCAACTTCTCGGCGTTGACGTACGGGTCGTTCTCGACCCATCCCGGACCGTCGAGCGGGCCCCACATGTTCTCCACATCAGCTCCTCCGCGGCTTTCGACCACGGTCCGGATATAGAGTTGCCCGAGTTCGGTACTCGTTTCGGCACATCCGCTGTAGGCACCCACCGCCCGATACAACGTCGGCTTCGCGATGGCGAGGCCCAACACCGATGTCCCCGACATGGACAGCCCCGCGATGGCATTCACGCCCGTCGTACCGAAGGCGTCATCGATGATGGGAGGAAGCTCACGCGTGAGGAAGGTGGTCCACTTGTTGCGGCCGAGCACCGGGTCGTCCCGTCGCCAGTCCGTGTAGTAGGTGAACGAACCGTCCAGTGGAGTCACGACGTTGACGTCCTTGTCGGCGAAGAATTCGTCGATGTCCGTCTGCTCGTCCCAGGTGGCTACCCCCTGCCCTCCGCCGGCCCCGTTCAACAGGTACAGCGTGGGGCTGGCGTGACTCGTGTCGGCCGGTGTGCGCACACGAAGCGGCACGACCCGGTCCATCGCCGCGGAGTACACGTGGGCCACCACCGCGCGTTCGTTCTCGACAACGATGTGGGTCAGATACGAAACATTCTGCGCAGAAGCAATATTCGGCAGCGCAACGAGAACCGTCGCCGCTACCCCCACCACCGCAAGTATCCGCTGGAACAACGCCGAGATCACTCGACCCTCCCTGATGCTTCGTCGACGCACGCGGCGACGCCCGATGACCGCCTCCGAATAGTCCGGAGACGCATCAATAGATACACCACGAGAAGAAGGAATGGTGCGAAACCGACATTCTGGTGGGAGTCGGTCAAGTTTCCGAGGCGTGCCCGTATACGACGAACCGGTCATCACCGTCAAAGGTGATGACCGGTTCGGAAGTGAGCGCATCAGGTCGGTGCTCGGCTCAGCGCACCTCGAGTGCCTCCGCAAGCATGGGCCACGAGTTGTGCAGATCGTCTTCCCAGTAACCCCAGGAATGTGTTCCCGCCGGCCGGAACTCGAACACAGCGGGAATCTCCAACTCCTCCAGGCGCTCAGCCAAACGGCGGGTGCAATTGTCGACCGCAGCCTCGATCACGCCGCCGACAACTACCTGATTCGCCAGCACGCCCGCATCGTCGCCGACCCCGTCAGCGCCGAGATGATCATGCTTACCCGGCAGCCCGGTAGCCGACGAGATGTACAGATCGATGCCGCGCAGCTTCTCGGCGTTGACAAAAGGATCGTTCTCGACCCAACCCGGACCGTCGAACGGGCCCCACATGTTCTCCGCGTTCGCTTCTCCGCGAGTTTCGACCACGGTCCGAACGTAGAGCTGTCCGAGTTCGGAGCTCGTTTCGGCGCAACCACTGTAGGCACCCACGGCCTTGTACAGCGTCGGCTCCGCGATCGCGAGACTCAGAACCGACGTCCCCGACATCGACAACCCGGCGATCGCGTTCACACCGGTCGTGCCGAATTCGGCATCGATGATCGGCGGCAGTTCACGGGTGAGGAACGTCGTCCACTTGTTGCGGCCCAGAGTCGGGTCGTCCGAGATCCAATCGGTGTAGTAGCTGAACGAGCCGTCCAACGGGGTGACGACGTTGACGTTCTTCTCGGCGAAGAACTCGTCCATGTTCGTGCGCGCATCCCAGGTCGCCACACCCTCGCCACCACTGGCACCGTTGAGTAGATAGAGCGTCGGGCTCGGCTCGCTCGTGTCCGCCGGCCTGTACACGCGCAGCGGCACGAGACGATCCATCGCCGCGGAGTACACATGGGCCACCACGACGCGATCGCTCTTGACCTCGATGGATGACAGGTGCGAAACGGGTTCGGCAGAGGAAACAGTCGGCGATCCAAGGATTACCAACACCCCTATGCCAACAGTGGCGATCACTCGCCGGAACAGAGCCGAGATCACTCGACCAACCTCCTGTATGCCTTGGTCAGCGCAAGCGGCGACGCTGCGTTACTGCCCCGAATGGTCCGGGGCCCTGTCAATAGATACACCATAAACCCCGCAATGGAAACGAACCGGGCACCGGGACTCGGGTATCGAATTCCGGCGGAACTGTACGGCAGGTGCCGGGCCCGCGGGACGGCGGACCTCCGCGTGCGCTGCGAAACCGGAAGACGCCCGACGGCGCGCGGAGTATAGCTCCGTAGCGTCAGCCGTCATCGGCCACAAGGCGCGCAAGCCGCACTCCTGGTCCGCGAATGCGTTCCTGCCGAATACATTTCGCAATGCACCGGGATGTCCGCCCATGTCTCGGCGACGGGCGATCCCCACAGGTTGTGCGGATCGGCACCCTTGTGCCCTGACTACCGCTGGACCCACGGATCCCACGCTCCGTACGAATGCCTCCGCGGCTCGCATCCAAATTCGTTGTACCAGAAATAAACGCTGATTCGGGAGGGTGCCCGCGACATTCACCAGTGATTTCATCTGTTCGAGGGAACGGCTCCGTGCCCGGCGTAAGAACTCAGGACGCACGGCGAGGCCCGACCCCACCGGAGTGGGATCGGGCCTCGCGGAGGACTACCTGGCGTATGCCGGGGGCTGGATCAGAAGTCCATGCCGCCCATGCCGCCGGTCGGATCGCCGGCCGGAGCGGAGGACTTCTCCGGCTTGTCGGCGACGACGGCCTCGGTGGTCAGGAACAGAGCCGCGATGGACGCTGCGTTCTGCAGTGCCGAGCGGGTGACCTTGACCGGGTCGTTGATGCCGGCAGCGAGCAGGTCGCCGTACTCGTTGGTCGCGGCGTTGAGGCCGTGACCCGCGGGCAGGTTGCGAACCTTCTCGGCAACCACGCCGGGCTCGAGGCCGGCGTTGAAGGCGATCTGCTTCAGCGGAGCTTCGAGAGCGACGCGGACGATGTTCGCGCCGGTTGCCTCGTCACCCTCGAGCTTCAGGTCGTCCAGAGCCGGAGCGGCCTGCAGAAGTGCAACGCCACCGCCGGCGACGATGCCCTCTTCGACGGCTGCCTTGGCGTTACGCACGGCATCTTCGATGCGGTGCTTGCGCTCCTTGAGCTCGACCTCGGTCGCAGCGCCGGCCTTGATGACGGCGACGCCACCGGCCAGCTTGGCCAGGCGCTCCTGCAGCTTCTCGCGGTCGTAGTCCGAATCCGACGCCTCGATCTCGGCGCGGATCTGGTTGACGCGACCGGCGATGGAGTCGGGATCGCCCGCACCCTCGACGATGGTGGTCTCGTCCTTGGTGACGACGACCTTGCGTGCCTGGCCGAGCAGCTCGACGCCGGCGGTCTCGAGGGAGAGGCCGACCTCTTCGCTGATGACCTCGCCGCCCGTGAGGATGGCGATGTCGGCGAGCTGAGCCTTACGGCGGTCGCCGAAGCCCGGAGCCTTGACGGCGACGGACTTGAAGGTGCCACGGATCTTGTTCAGCACGAGGGTCGACAGGGCTTCGCCCTCGACGTCCTCGGCGATGATCAGCAGCGGCTTGCCCGACTGGATGACCTTCTCGAGCAGCGGCAGCAGGTCCTTGACCGTGGAGATCTTGGAGCTGACGAGCAGGATGTAGGGATCCTCGAGCACCGCTTCCTGACGCTCTGCGTCAGTGGCGAAGTAGAGGGAGATGTAGCCCTTGTCGAAGCGCATGCCCTCGGTCAGCTCGAGCTGGAGGCCGAAGGTGTTGGACTCCTCGACGGTGATGACGCCTTCTTTGCCCACCTTGTCGATGGCCTCGGCGATGAGCTCACCGATCGCGGGGTCACCGGCGGAGATGCCGGCGGTAGCAGCGATCTGCTCCTTGGTCTCGACTTCCTTGGCGGTGTCGAGCAGACGGGCCGTGACGGCCTCGACAGCCTTCTCGATGCCGCGCTTGAGGCCGAGGGGGTTCGCTCCGGCTGCGACGTTGCGCAGACCTTCGCGCACCAGCGCCTGAGCGAGAACGGTGGCGGTGGTGGTGCCGTCACCCGCAACGTCGTCGGTCTTCTTGGCGACTTCCTTGACCAGCTCGGCGCCGATCTTCTCGTACGGGTCCTCGAGCTCGATCTCCTTGGCGATGGACACACCATCGTTGGTGATCGTGGGAGCGCCCCACTTCTTCTCGAGAACGACGTTGCGACCCTTGGGGCCCAACGTCACCTTGACTGCGTCGGCGAGGCTGTTGAGGCCCCGTTCGAGGCCGCGACGAGCCTCTTCGTCGAACGCGATGATCTTGGCCATTGCGAAGTGATCCTCCGGGTATGGGGGTGACACGCTTGCCGGCCGGGTTCAGTGCCCGCGACGGACGACCAGGAAGTGTCTTATTCCCGGTCTCACCGTCCCGACCTGGCACTCACGTGTTGCGAGTGCTAAGTGCATTCTTAGCACTCGGGGGTGGTGAGTGCAAGATTACAGGCACTCACCACCCCCGTCACAGTGCAGCGGAAAAACGCGGAAATCTCTATCGGGGCGTGGACCCGACGCCAACCGCGCACCACTGCCCGGTAGCGGTGTTGACGGCGAACGACTGCGCCCCGACGCAGGTCACCCCGGTCGCGTCGGCGGTCGCGCCCGATCCCCAGCCCGAGACCGATACCGTCACGGCCGGTCCCTGGGCCCACGAATGGCTCAGCCCGCCGCCGAGCGCATATGCGTAGGAACGGCCACCGTCGGCCGCCCCGCTCAGCGCGGTGCCGAAGCCGGTCGCCTGGGACTCGGCGGTGCCGCCCTGCTGCGCGACCGATACCGCGGTGCCGCTGTCGGCCGCCGACGCACGGGCCGACGCGCCGGGAGCGGCCGTCGCACCGCAACTCGCCGTCTCGGAGACGAGGATCTGGTTCTGGGAAGGCGGGGACACGCATGTCACCGGAGCGGCCGCCGCTACCCCGGCGCCCATGAAGGAGGCCGACGCGACGCCGAGAGCGACGAGCACGCCGGCGCGCGCGACACGACGACCGGAGAGAACGGATCGGAAGGAACGAATGGACAAAGAGCACTCCTCTGCGCTGGATTGCCTCGACAGGAGACGGTGAGGGGGTATCCCCCGGCGGAAGGGTACCGATCACACCGGTCGGGCGCGAGGGTCCGTGTCACACGAGGCAGGCGGGTGTCAGAGCGTGTCGAGGAGGGCGGGAAGATCTGCCACCGAATCGATCACGTGGTCGGGCAGGTCGACCGACAGTTCGAGCACCGATTCACGAAACTTGCCGGTACGCACCAGAACTCCGGTCATTCCGAGCCGCTGGCCGGGTATGACTTCGCCTGCGAGATCGTCACCGACCACGACGACCGAGTCGGGCTCGGCGCCCATCAACTCCGCCGCGACGAGGAACCCTCTCATCGAGGGCTTACCCACCGTCACCGCGGTCCGGCCGGTCAGTTCCTCGAGCCCGGTGAGGTAGGAGCCGGTGTCGAGGCGCAACCCGTCGTCCGTCTGCCAGGACATGGCCCGGTGCATCGCGACGACCGGTACCCCGTCGAGCATCAGTTCCGCCACGCGGCTCAGCGACCGGTGGTCGTATCGCGGGCCCGCGCCTCCGAGGACGACGACCTCCGGGTCGACATCGTCCTGCACGATCTCGTCGAGGTCGTCACCGATGTCTCCGTCGTTCAGTACCCAGCAGCGCCGTCCGGGGTAGGTCTGCCGCACGTATTCCGCGGTGAGCCCTGCCGCTGTGACTATTTCGTCCGGGTCGACCGGCATTCCCAGGTCGGTGAGGCTGCGCGCGATCGCGGCGCGTGTGCGCGATGTCGTATTGGTGAGAAAGGCGCGTGTGACGCCGTCCTCTCGCAACCGGGCGAGCACGTCGGCAGCCCCGGGAACCGGCTTCCACGAGGTGACGAGCACGCCCTCGATATCGAACAGAACTCCACCCACGGCACTCATGACCAGACCCTATCGGGGAAGTTCGGACAGGGGCCAGCGGCCCGGGGCCGGAACGGATCGCGCAACCCGTTCCGGCCCCGGTCGCTCACACGGTGCGGGCGAGGCGGTCGGCGAGGAGCCGGGTGAAGCGCGCCGGGTCCTCCACTTCACCGCCTTCCGCGATGAGCGCCATTCCGTAGAGCAGTTCCGCGGTCTCGGCGAGCGCCGGGTCGTCGGTGCGCTCCGCGTGCGCGGTACGCAGTCCCGAGACGAGCGGATGCGCAGCGTTCAGTTCGAGGATGCGCTTTGTCCGCGGCACCGGCTGACCGGACGCCCGGTACATCCGCTCGAGAGCCGGCGACATGCTGAACGTGTCTCCCACGATGCAGGCGGGCGAGGTCGTGAGGCGCGACGAGAGCCGCACTTCCTTGACGTGCTCGTCGAGGGATTCCTTCATCCACGTGAGCAGGTCGCCGAACTCCTTCTCCTGCTCCTCGCGTTCGGCTTCCGCCGCCTTCTTCTCGTCGTCGGTGCCGAGATCCACCTCGCCCTTGGCGACGGAACGGAAGACCTTGCCGTCGTACTCGGGGACCGACGTCACCCACATCTCGTCGACCGGGTCGGTCAGCAACAGCACCTCGATGCCCTTCGCCGCGAACGCCTCCATGTGCGGAGAGCTCTCGAGCAGCTGCCGGGATTCGCCGGTGATGTAGTAGATCTCTTCCTGACCGTCCTTCATCCGCTCGACGTAACCGGCCAGCGTGGTCTGCTGGTCGTCGCTCGCGGTCGAATCGAAGGACGCGATCTCGAGCAGCGTCTCCCGATTGTCGGTGTCGGAGATCAGGCCTTCCTTCAGGACGCGGCCGAATTCCTGCCAGAAGGTCCGGTACTTGTCGGCGTCGTGAGCGGCCATGTCCTTGACGGTCGACAGGACCTTCTTGGTGAGCCGCCGGCGGATGGCACGGATCTGCCGGTCCTGCTGGAGGATCTCGCGCGAGACGTTGAGCGAGAGGTCCTGGGCGTCGACCACACCCTTGACGAACCGCAGGTACTCGGGGACGAGGTCCTCGCAGTCGTCCATGATGAAGACGCGCTTGACGTAGAGCTGGATGCCGGTGGCCCGTTCGCGGGAGAACAGATCGAACGGCGCGTGCGTCGGGATGAACAGCAACGCCTGGTACTCGAAGGTGCCCTCGGCGCGCAGGGGAATGACCTCGAGGGGTTCGTCCCACGCATGCGCGACGTGCTTGTAGAACTCGGTGTACTCCTCGTCGGAGACCTCGTCCTTCGAACGCGCCCACAGTGCTTTCCGGGAGTTCAGCGTCTTGGTCTCGACGCTGACCTCGTCCTCACCGTCCTCGCCCTTCGTGGTGCGCGTGACCTCCATGCGGATCGGCCAGGCGATGAAGTCCGAGTACTTCTTGACGATCTCCTCGAGCTTCCACTGCGAGGTGTAGTCGAAGAGGTGGTCGTCGGCGTCCTCCGGCTTGAGATGAAGGATGACGGAGGTGCCCTGCGGCGCCTCGTCGACGGTCTCGATGGTGTACGTCGATTCTCCGCTCGATTCCCAGCGGGTCCCGGCGTCCTCCCCCGCCTTGCGGGTGACCAGGGTGACCTTGTCGGCCACCATGAAGGAGGCATAGAAACCGATACCGAACTGGCCGATCAGCTCCTGGGACGCCGCGGCGTCCTTGGCTTCACGCAACTTCTGCCGCAGTTCGCCGGTGCCCGAACGCGCGAGCGTCCCGATCAGATCGACAACCTCGTCGCGCGTCATGCCGATGCCGTTGTCCCGGACCGTGAGGGTGCGGGCGTCCTTGTCGACCTCGAGTTCGATGTGCAGGTCGGACGTGTCCACCTGCAGATCCTTGTCCCGGAAGGACTCGAGACGAAGCTTGTCCAGCGCATCGGACGCATTGGAGATCAACTCTCGGAGGAAGGTGTCCTTGTTCGAGTAGATCGAGTGGATCATCAGATCGAGCAGTTGGCGCGTCTCGGCCTGGAACTCACGCTGTTCGACGTGTGTGCTCATTCTTGTCCCCTTCGGCAGCAGAACTTTCGAACGGGGATCTTAGGACGTGATCACGCCGGTGAGCGGGGCGCCCCCGCACCGGGATCGATCCGGAACGGGCCGTCGACGCTCGGGGAGACCGGGAAGTCGAAGATCGAGGTCGGGATGTAGACGGTCGCGCACGAGTTCGGGATGTCGACGACTCCCGACAGCCTGCCTTCGATGGGCGCGGCACCGAGCAGAAGATAGGCCTGTTCCGGGGTGTAACCGAACTTGGTGAGGTAGTCGATGGCGTGCAGACACGCGCGCTGGTACGCCAGTTGCGAATCCAGGTACCGCTGTTCACCGTCGAGCGTCACCGACGTTCCGGAGAACGCCAGCCACTCCGAGAACTGCGGGTCGGTGTTGCCCGGCATGAAGATCGCGTTCTCGCTCACGCCGTAGGTCGTCATCCCGCCGGGAATGATGTCGACGCGAAGATCGATGAACCCGCCCATCTCGATGGCGCCGCAGAACGTGATCTCGCCGTCGCCCTGGGAGAAGTGCAGGTCGCCGACCGAGAGATTCGCGCCGTCGACGAACACGGGATAGAAGATGCGGCTGCCCTTGGTGAGGTTCTTGATGTCCTGATTGCCGCCGTTCTCGCGCGGCGGTGCGGTACGAGCGCCCTCCCCGGCGACCCGATCGAACTCCGCACCGCTCAGGCTCCCGAGAATCGCGCCGTTCGGTTCCGGTGGGAGTGCCAGCGGCGGAACACGATCCGGATCCGTCGCGATCAGCGCAGCTTCACGGGTGTTCCACGTCGAGAGCAGGTCGTGCGACGGGGCCGTGCCCATCAGACCCGGGTGCACGATGCCGGTGAAAGACACATGCGGAATGTGCCGGCTCGTCGCGGTCTGACCGGAGAAATCCCAGACCGCCTTGTACGCGTCGGGGAACTGGTCTGTGAGGAACCCACCGCCGTTCGGCTTGGCGAAGATGCCGGTGTAGCCCCAGCCCTGGCCGGCCAGCGGCCCGGAATCTTCCTGCGGGATCGGACCCAGGTCGAGAATGTCGACGATCAGTAGATCCCCGGGTTTCGCACCCTCCACCGCGAACGGCCCGGACAGCGCGTGCACGGTGTGCAGCGGAGCGTTACGGATGTCGTCGGCGGAGTCGTCGTTGTGGATCTCCCCGTCGAACCACTCGCGGCAGTGCACGCGGAACGAGTCTCCCGGCTTCACCGTCGCGACCGGAGGAATATCGGGGTGCCAACGGTTGTGGCCGATCTTCTCTTGCTCGGTGAACTTGCGAGTGGAGTCGAGCGGGAAGATGACGTCGGGCAAGGAAACCTCCAGGGTGCGCGGCCGGGCTTTCGTCGAGCGCGGTCGTTCTTCAGGGACGGGGCAGTGTGCGGTGGCGCGGATCGGTGGTGACCGGACGCGGCGGAGTTCGCGGACGCCCCGGTATCGCGCCCGACACCACCGCGGGCTCGGACGCGGTTCGCGCCGTCGAGTCGAGCAATCGCATCGCCGCCGTGCGCCCGTGCCCGAGGCGAGGTGCGGTGACGGCGCGTCGCGCGTCGCCCGCACACGCAGGGCACGCTGCGACCGACCGAACCTCGCTCATCGGGACGAACACGTCGAACGGCCCACATTCGGTGCACTTGTATTCGTAGAGCGGCATCGACATGACCCTTCGGACGGCAGGAAAACACGCTGCGGCAACCTCACACACAGCAACCGTTCCCGACCGTAGCCGACGAATGTTCGTGCCGTCGAACGTCGACGAAAGTCGTTACGAGGCAGAAACATTACCGTCAATTTACGTCACGGCGTCGCACCAGAACCAGCGTCGTCACCACGGACGCGACGACGTAAGCGGCGACCGTGACCGCGGCGCGTGGTCCGGAGATCACCTCCACCACGCCGGGTGTGGGGCTCCCACCTCCGGCGACCGCGCCGACGAGTGATCCGGCCGCGGTCCCCGGCAGGAATGCCGTCACGTTCTCCACAGCCGGCAGTGCGCCACCGACACCCCGCAACAGGTTCTCCACCACGAGGGTCCACACGAGTCCCAGACCGACGGACAAGGCGGCGCTGCGGGCATAGGTGCCGAGTGCGAAGCCGATCGTGCCCCACATCAAGAACACCAGGTAAGCCGTGCCCGCGGATTTCAGGACCGTGTCGACCGCGGGCCAGGTGACGGGTTGCGACTCGACCGTGGCAATCGCCACGGACACGAGTGCACAGAGCGCGACGGTCGCGACGACCATCGCGGCTGCGATGGCCGTGAGGGCGAGCAGTGCCCCGGTCGTGGGGCGGAGGCGACCCTGAGCGAACACGCTTTTCCAGGTTCCCCAGCCGTAGCCGTTCCCGGCAACGAGCGCGCCGAGGACGAGCACCAGCGCGCCACCGAACAACGGCGTGCCCTGCACGACCACATCCGGGAAGGACCCCGGCAGAACATCGTTGAGCAACGCGTCGCTCGACTCCCCCTCGGTCGAGAAGCCCGCGTTGCCGGTCGTGTAGGAGATGTAGGGGAAGACGTAACCGAACACGATGGCGAGCAGGAACCACGTGCCGACAGTCGCCCACACGGCCGGCCACGAGCGCAGCCGGAACAGTTCGGCGCGAAGGCTGTGCGGAACGGTGTTGTGCAGGCTGGGTGGGAGTTCGCCGGGGTGCGGACGGAGCGTCGAGGCAGACATGTCAGATCCCTTTCGGATGTGCGGAGTCGCCGGTCATTTCGAAGAACACCTCTTCGAGAGTGCGTTCGGCAGGTCCGACCGAGGACACCGCGACGTCGGCGGCGACGAGCGTGCGGACGACGTCCGGAGCACGGTCGGGTGGAAGATCCAGCAGCACGGCATCACCGTCGATCCGGAAGCCGTTCTCCCCGGCCAGATCCGAGGCGAGCGCGACCACCCGATCCAGCGGGGTACCGCAGACCTTCAGGACTGCGTCACCGAGCAGCAACGACACCGCCGATTCCCGCACCAGGTGCCCGTTCGCGATGACACCGACGCGGTCGCAGATCTCCTGGACCTCACCAAGCAGGTGACTCGAGAGGATCACGGTGTGCCCGGATTGTGCGAGTTCGAGGATGAGCGCGCGCATGTCGGCCATGCCGCTCGGGTCGAGCCCGTTGGTGGGTTCGTCGAGCACGAGTAAGTCGGGATCGCCGAGCAGCGCAGCAGCCACTCCGAGGCGCTGTTTCATCCCCAGCGAATACGACTTGTACTTGTCGCCACCGCGGTCCGCCAGGTCGACGCGGCTCAGCGCGTCCTCGGCCGAGCGGTCGCTGCATCCCCGGTGACGCGCGAGGGTGCGCAGGTTCGCCCGGCCGGACAGATAAGGAAAGAAGCCGGGGCCCTCGATGAGAGCTCCCGTCCGTGAGGACGGCTCGCGGGTACCGGCGGCGTGGCCCAACACCCGAGCAGAGCCGGAGCTCGGCCGGATCAAGCCGAGGATCATGCGGAGTGTCGTGGTCTTCCCGGCGCCGTTGGGGCCGAGGAATCCGTAGATCTCGCCGCGGCGGACCGTCATGTCCACGGCATCGACCGCGGTACGGTCGCCGTAGCGTTTGGTGAGCGCGACCGTCTCGACGACCGTTTCGGCAGCCGCCGGGTCGGCGCGACCGGGTGGGTCGGTGGTGCGGATATCGGAGGGTGTGTCTGCGCGGGTTCGGATGCGTTCGGTCATGATCCGATCCTCGGCCGGGCATACAGCGGTGTCGTCCGACGACGGGCCGCCCGGAGATACGCAGATTTGCGTAGCGCACGGATTCTTCGACGCGGCTAGCGTCGAGGAGTGTGAGTACCGATCACAGCCGTGAGGTCCGTGGTGACACCGGGCCCGTGGTACTCCGCGCCGGATTCGCAGTCGCCGTCGTCTTCTTGGTGGCCGTGGCATCGCTCGGTGCGAACAGCGCTCGGCAGCCGGCGGCAACGGCTGGCGCCGGCGCACTCGCGGCCGCGTGCGCGGCGGTCGCGCTCAGCGCCGTGCGGTGGCCACGGGCCGCGGTGAGTGCGGTGCCGGTCCTGATGGGTGTGTACTTCGTGACGGGCGGAAGCGACGGACCGATCTTCCTCATGCCCGCCCTCGCCGCGTTCGGTGCGGCGACGGTCCGTCCGGTCCGGGACCTCGCGGCTCCCGGCATTCTCGCCGCCGCGATCCTCGCTGTCGGGCAGGCGGCCCGCGTCGCGGTCACCGGCTATCCCGGCTGGATCGCGGCATGGCAGACGATCGGCACCACAGCCGTCGCGATTGCCGCCGCTGCCGTGGGCTTCTGGCGATCGGCGCGACGGGACGCGAACGCCGAGCGGATCCGGCGGTCGGCCACCGAGGAACAACTCCGGATTGCCCGTGACCTGCACGACGGGGTGGGGCACGGACTCGCAGTGATCGCGATGCAGGCAGGAGTGGCGCTGCATGTGCTCGAGCGTGATCCCGGGGCGGTACGGTCCGCGCTCGTCGCGATCCGAGACACGAGCCGCGATGCCCTCGGCGAACTACGGGCGGAACTCACGACCCTTGCGGGAGACACGGCTGAACGCCGCCCGCAACGCGGCACGGCCGACCTGCCGGTTCTCGCCGACCGGATCCGGGCCGCCGGTCTCGACGTCGAGGTACGGGTGGATGCCCATCCGGTGTCGTCCGACGTCGACCGGGTCGTGTACTCCGTCGTCGCGGAAGCGATGATCAACGTCCTGCGGCACGCACGCGCCCACGCGGTGACCGTGGACGTCCGGGACGAGGGGCAGGCGCTGACCGTGCAGGTCGCCGACGACGGACAGGGCTGCGACGTGCCCGCCCCGAGCGGAGGGCTCGGCTTGCGCGCCATGGCGGATCGCGTGGCCGAACTCGGGGGAACGTTCGTCGCCGCTCCCGGACGGGACGGTGGATTCGTCGTGCGAGCAGTGCTCCCGTCCGGGACGCCGGGCGAAGGGAGCGGACGATGACGGTGCGGGTGGTCCTCGTCGACGATCAGGCGCTCGTGCGGGTAGGGCTGCGAACGTTGTTCGCCGTCGAATCGGACATCGAGGTGGTGGGAGAAGCCGCCGGCGGCATCGAGGCGCTGTCCGTCGTCGCGCACACGCACCCGGACGTGGTCCTCTGCGACATCCGGATGCCCGCACCGGACGGACTGGAAGTGTTGCGCCGGATCACCGCCGACCCGACGTTGCGCGACGTGCGGGTGCTGGTGCTCACGACCTTCGAACTCGACGAATACGTCTTCGAGGCACTGCATGCCGGCGCCAGCGGGTTCCTGCTCAAAGATGCCGAGCCGACCGCGCTGCTCGACGCCGTACGCGTTGTCGCGGGGGGTGGATCGTTGCTCGCACCGTCCGTCACCCGGCGGGTGATCGAACACTTCGCCCACCGGCAGGACGCGCCGCACGGACCCCGCCCGCGGCTCGAAGTACTCACCACGCGGGAGCGCGAGATCGTCGCGTGGGTCGGGACCGGTCGCTCCAACAAGGAGATCGCCGGCGAACTCGTGGTCAGCCCCGAGACGGTGCGTACCCACGTCTCGCGGGCGATGACGAAGCTCGGGGCGCGCGACCGCGCCCAGCTCGTGGTGTTCGCGATCCGCGCGGGGTTGCAGCCCTGACGTGCCCTTCACGCCGGGCGCCCGCGCCCGCACCGGTCCATGATGGAGGACACGGTAGCTCGGACGACGGGAGTGCGTCATGGCAATTCGCCGAGTGACAGTCGTGGGCGCCGGTGCGGTGGGGTTGTCGACCGCGTGGTTCCTCCAGGAGCACGACATCCAGGTCACCGTTCTGGACCGGGTCGGGGTGGCAGCCGACGCGTCGTGGGGAAATGCGGGCTGGCTCGCCCCGGCCCTGACGCTGCCGTTGCCGTCGCCCGACGTCCTCCGGTACGGGCTGCGATCCGTGTTCACTCCGTCGTCGCCGGTCTACGTTCCACCGACCACCGACACGCGACTGATCCGCTTCCTCCTGGGTTTCGCGCGCCACTGCACCGCACGGCAATGGCGGTCGACGATGGGCGTGTTCGCGCAACTCAACCGGCGTGCGCTGGACGCGTACGACGACCTCGCGCGCGGAGGCCGGGAGAATCGGGTGGCCGAGATGACGCGGACCGCCGATCCGTTCCTGGCGGCTTTCACGTCCGACGGGGACCGGGACCATCTGGTCGCGGAACTCGAGCAGGCGCGTACGGCCGGCAGCGATATCGACTACGACGTCCTGGACGGCGCGACGACACGTTCCCTCGAGCCACTGCTGGGGGAAGCCGTTCGGTCCGGTGTCCGGATCCGGGGCCAGCGGTACATCGATCCGCCGCGCTTCGCCGATGCCCTCGCCACATCGGTGCGGGAGCGAGGTGGGGAGATCGTCACCGGTTTCGATGCGGTGGACGTGCGCGACAGCGGCGGTGATGTGGTGGTGTCGGCCGCCGGCGGGGACGAAAGGCACGCCGACGCAGTGGTACTCGCGACCGGCGCGCGATTGAACGCGCTTGCCCGCCCGTTCGGGGTGCGTACGCCGGTCCAGGCCGGTCGCGGGTACAGCTTCAGCGTCCTGCCCGCGACGCTGCCGAAGAACCCCGTGTACTTTCCGGCGCATCGGGTGGCCTGCACTCCGCTGCACGATCGCTTCCGTATCGCGGGAATGATGGAGTTCCGCGATCCCAATACGCCACTCGATCCACGACGTGTCCGCGCGATCGTCGACGCGACCCGCCCGCTGCTGCGGGGTATCGACTGGAATGCGCGACGTGAGGAATGGGTGGGGTCCCGGCCTTGCTCCGTGGACGGCCTTCCGCTGGTGGGCGGCACCCGGTCGAGGCGGGTCTTCGTTGCGGGCGGTCACGGTATGTGGGGAATCGCGCTCGGACCGATGACGGGCCGGATGCTGTCGAATGCGATTACGGGACAGCGGGATCCTCTGATGACGTACCTCGATCCGCTTCGGTGACCGCCGCGTCGAGTCGTTCGTCCATACCGTCGAGCCAGCTGAGGACGGCGCGCTCGTACACCACTCCGAATTCGACGGTGGCCGCCGGATAGTCGGGCAACGAGTGACCCGCGAGGAGTTCTTCGTATTCGGCGAGTTGCCGTTCGTGCTCGGCGCGATAGTGGGCGAGGATCTCGGCGAGCCGGTGCGGCGGCAGATGGTCGGCGAACGCGACGGTGAGCAGGAGAGGGTGCCGGATGTTCTCCGGTCCGGGTTCGCGCTCGAGCCAGGTGGCGAATGCCTGTCGTCCGGCGTCGGTCACGCTGTAGGGCTTGCGTTCTCGCGGTCCCTTCTCACCGGCTTCGACCAGTCCGTCGCGTTCCATCGCCGCGAGTTCCCGATACACCTGACTGGTGGTCAACGACCAGAACTTTCCGATGCGCATCTGCGCCGTGGTCACCAGGTCCCAGCCCGTCTTCGGGCCCTCGTGCAGAAACCCGAGTAGCGACGCTGCCGTGGCGTTGAGCGGGCGACCGGCCATCGATTGATTCCTCTCCGCAGGGGGTTGACATTCCACTGTGGCATATTCACCATGGAACTACGACATTCCACAATGGAATCTTCTCCGGAAGTCTCCCTCGAAGAGCACCTCCCCCGGACCCCCTTTTGGAGGACCCCATGTCCACCGACAACCTGCGGCTATCCGATTCCGAACGTTCACAGCATGTCGAAGAACTCGCACGGCACGCCGGAGCCGGTCGTCTCACCATCGATGAATTCGAGGAGCGAGCAGGCCGCATCTACGAAGCCAGAACCGCCGCCGAAGCCCAGAAAGAATTCACCGACCTGCCGGTGAACACTTTGCCGGCACCCCGAAACCCACTGCTGCACAACCGCCCCCGCCTCACACCCAACCAACGGATCGAATGGTCGGTATGGCTGGGAGTGGGTGCGATCAACATCCTGATCTGGGGAATCATCTCCCTCGCGACCACATCCATGATCTACCCGTGGCCGCTCTGGGTGATCGGACCGTGGGGCCTCGTACTCCTCGGACGCACATTGCTCGGAATCGACAGTTCACCGCACGCGACAGCCCTTCGTCATGTGCGCGCGCTCAGCGCCTCTTCCCGAACTTACGGAAGTCCCAGCTTGCAATCGACTCGGGAGTGACCCGGAGCCAGGCGTGCCGCCCGTCCGCCACGAATTGGTCCCTGCCCGTGTACTTTCGGGCGAACGCCAATTCGACGCCGTCGAGAGCGCCGTCCGGATCGGTCCCGCGCGGCACGTCGCCGACCACCCTCACCGCGCCCCGGATCTCCACCCCACGGAGATCTCCGAACTCCTCGCCTCCGTCCACCACGACGGCGATACGAGGATCACGCTCGAGGTCGGTCCACCGTTGACTGCGGACCACCGAATTGAGCCATACGAAAGTCCCGTCCTGGCATGTCCCCTGCGAGTAGGTCCGGGTTGTTCTAGAGTCCTGATTGCCCTGGTGAGGGCGAAGAAGGGACGATAGGGATCATGGCGGGACGC
>NZ_JBVOON010000023.1:0-69845 GCF_055664235.1 Rhodococcus sp. NPDC019050
CGCAAAACGCTCGGCTGGGATACCCCAGCCGAGCGTCTGCGTGATCTAATCACCACCAACTAACAGCGGTGTTGCGTCGACCCCTTGAAACCGCCATTCGGTGCGGGGTCTTCCGCATTTCGGATGCTGTGCCGTTACCGGCGGGGCGTGCTCCGGAGATACGACGACGACGGCGACCACCTCCTGTCCGGAGGGGTCGCCGTCGTCGTAAGCGTGACCGTCAGCGGTCCGACTGTGCGGGGATCTAGCCCACGGCGGGAGTGGCCCACTGCGCAGGAATCGCCGCAGCGCGCTTGCGCATGGCGGCGTGGCTGTGCCGCGCGTTGCTCAGCAACGTGGTGAACCAGTTGCGCCGATGCTCGGCGAGCGCGGCAGCCACCTCGGGTATGAGGACGCAGTGAACACCGTGTTCCATGCCGAGGCGATGTCGACCGGAAGGTGAGGGGGAGGAACGCATAGCCTGCCTTCTCGATGTACGGAATATCCGGAGTCGGACGCTTGGACAAGACGATAACCGACGTCCGGCCCCGTACCGCGCATTTATTGCAGGTGAGAGGCGTGTTTCCCCAGGACGACGGCTCCCGCGACCTGCCTGTGACCGCTCCGTGACTGTGCCGTGACAGCGGCGGGTCGGCTCACCCCTCCCGGTTGTGTGGTGCAACACTGGGCGGCGTGCTGCGAATGGGGTTGACCGGAGGTATCGGCGCGGGTAAGTCCACTGTCGCCAAGGAACTCGTGAATCTCGGGGCGGTGCTCGTCGACGCCGACACGATCGCGCGGGAAATCGTCGAGCCGGGCTCGGAGGGTCTCGCCGAACTCGTCGATGCGTTCGGCGAGGACATTCTCCTACCCGACGGGTCGCTGGACCGTCCCGCACTCGCTGCCAAGGCGTTCGCGACCGACGATGCGCGTGCCGTCCTCAACGCCATCACCCACCCGCGGGTCGGCCGACGCACCGCCGAACTCGTCGCCGCGGCGCCCGAAGACGCGATCGTGGTGCAGGACATCCCCCTGCTCGTCGAAGGCGGCATGGCGCCGATCTTCCATCTCGTCGCCGTCGTCCACGCAGGCGAAGACGAGCGGCTCCGCCGGTTGGTGGAGTTGCGCGGCATGCCCGAGTCGGACGCTCGCGCCCGGATCGCCGCACAGGCCACCGAAGACCAGCGTCGCGCCGTCGCAGATGTCTGGCTCGACAACACCGGAGAGCCGGACGAGGTCGTCCGCCGCGTGCGGGCGCTGTGGGCCGACCGCCTGGTGCCGTTCGAACGCAACGTGCGCACCCGCCTCCCGGTGGCACCGGCACCGGTATTGGTTCCGGCTCGTCCCGAGTGGGAACCGAGCGCGCAACGGCTGGTCGCACGACTCGCTGTGGCCTGTGGCGGCAGCGCGCTGCGTATCGACCACGTGGGTTCGACCGCGGTGCCCGGGCTCGACGCCGTCGACGCCCTGGATCTGCAGGTCACGGTGCCCGATCTCGCGGCTGCCGACGCGCTCGCGGAACCCCTTGCCGTGGCAGGCTTCCCGCGTGTCGACCGGATCGATCACGACCAGCCGAAACCCTCGTACGGTGCCGGCGGTGAGACGGACCCGGCGATGTGGGCGATGCGCTTGCACGGAAGCGCCGACCCGGGGCAGCCGGCGCGCGTCGCGGTGCGCGTCGACGGCTGGCCCGGGCAGCAGTTCGCTCTGCTGCTTCGCGACTGGCTGCGTGCCGACGCAGCCGCAGCGGCGGAATACGCCGACGTCAAGCGGAGCGCCGCAGAGACCGCGGCAACATACGGCGACCCGCTCGAGGCGGCAGCGGCATACAGCGAGGCGAAGGCTCCGTGGTTCGACCGCGCGTACCATCGCGCGTGGTCCTGGGCCAAGGACACCGGCTGGAAGGGATAGCTGGAAGTCCTTCCTCCCATTCCGGTTGCGGCGCCGGTCACCGGCGACACCTCAGATTCCGAGAGCGACCCGACCCGCGGTGGCCCCTCCGTCGACGATCAGATCGTGCCCGGTGACATAGTTCGCGTCGTCCGAGGCGAGGTACAGGAGTCCCGTGGCCATCTGGGCGGGATTCGCGGCGTATCCGACCGGCTGGAGCTTGTCGAGCACGTCCACGATGCCCTCCACGTCCGGGACCATGCCGCTCAGCATGGTGCCCGGGGAGATCGTGTTCACACGAACACCCTTGGGCGCGAGTTCGAGTGCGCACGCCTTGGACATCGCGACCACGGCCGCCTTTGTGCCGCAGTAGACGGCCATGCCTTCGGTGGGCAGGAAGCCGCCGTTCGAGGCCGTGTTGACGATGACCCCCGATCCCTGTTCCGCCATGACGCGACCTGCCGCTCGAGTGCCGTAGAAGATGCCGCCGAAGTTCACGGCCACCATACGCTCGAAGTCGTCGTTCGTCGTGTCGAGAAGCGGGCCGGCGGCGTGGACGCCGGCGTTGTTGCACATGACGTCGAGCCGTCCGTACCGAGCGACGGTCCCGCTGACGAGAGAGTCGACCTCGGCCGGGTCACCGACATCGGTGCGAACGAAGTCGGCGCCGATCTCTCGTGCTGCGGCCTCGCCCGCCTCCTGGCTGATGTCCGCCATGACCACGCGAGCGCCTTCGGCGGTCATCAGTTCGGCGGTCGCCCGTCCGAGACCGGAGGATGCGCCGGTGACGATGACGATCTTGTCCTGCATACGATGTGACATGTCGGCCTTTCGGATGGTCGTGCCGGGAAGTGGACGGGGAGTGTCAGGCGGTGGGCGAACCGAGGGCGCGCTCGGCGTGAAGTGCCTCGCTGCGCTTCTTCAGTGCGACGGCGGTGTCGTCGAAGGCCCGCTTCACCCATGCACCGCTGTCGGCCATGATCTGGTGTGCTTCCTCGCCGAGGAAGGCGTCGGTGGAGTAGTAGCGGCACCGGGTCTGGTCGATCGGTTCGACGACCTGATCGCGTCGGGCGGCTTGCGCGGAGAACTCGGTGGGTCGAAGTTCCCACGACAGCAGTCGTTCCGGCACCACCGCACAGACGTACTCGGTGTACGGGAAGGTCTCTGCCGCGCCCGAGTAGTCGGTCAGTGTCATCTCCACGGGCGCGCCGATTTCCAGTGTCGATTTCGCGACGACACAGAAAGGATTCCAGTGAGGATAGTTGTCGAGGTCGGTGAGAACCTCCCAGACGACACTCGCAGGCGCGTCGATCTCGACCTCGATCGAGCGGACGGTGGTTGCGGAATCGTATTGGGGGATGGATAGGTTGGTCATCGGATCTCCTGTTGTCAACGGATGCTCGCCATGATGTTCCGTTCGGAACCTGAGTGATGGCGATCGGAATCAGGTGAAGGACGCGTGTCCACCGGTCAGGACGGCACCGCCGTCGGTGGTGGCGTCGAAGCACACATCGGTCGCGTCGCCCCAGGCGCGGACCTGTGCGGTGTCGCCGGGGAAGACAGGTGCCGCGAAGCGGCCGGACAGGTGCGTCAGGTCGGCCGGGTGGGCGCCCAGCATCTCTGCGAGGGGCAGGACCGTAGCGGCGAGAGTGCACATCCCGTGCAGGATCGGACGCGGTTGCCCGATGCGTGCTGCGGCGCCGGGATCGATGTGGATGTGGTGCCGGTCGCCGGTGAGCCGGTAGAGCGCGGCCTGATCGGGATCGGTTGTCAGGGTGCCCACCACGGTGGGATCCCCTTCGGGCGAGGACGGTGCCGACGGGCCGCGATCGCCGCCGAACCCGCCGGCGCCGGGCGCGAACAGCGACCAGGTTGCCACGAAACAGTCGCTCTCGACGACCACCTCGAAGACCGCCGCGCGGCCCTTGTCCCAGACCTCACCGACCCGCGCCGACAACGTGATCTCACCGGATCGGGGAAGGGGAGCGAGCACGTCGAGACTCTGCGATCCGTGGAGAGCGGTCGTCGTGTCGAACGCCCCGAGCGCGCCCAATGCATCGGGTGCCCACTGTGCCAGGGTCAAGGCGAAGGTGGGCAGGACACGGAGCCGATCCTCGAACACCAGGTCGAGGTCGGCGGCGCCGGCGCCGACCGCCAGCGCGTACAGGACGGCGCCGCGCTCGTCGTAGCCGACCACTCGGGTGCCCAGGTCGAGGCCACGCCACCGGATGGGGGTCGACATCGTATCGGTCATCGAGGGGGATCCTTCGAGGTGTTGTCGGCGCGCGTGTGGTCGGTCGGTCTGTCCGGTCACACGTTCGCCGTGGCAAAGCGCGGGTAGTCGAGATATCCCTCGACGCCCCCGCCGTAGTAGGTGGTCGGGTCCGGTGCCGTCAGCGGCCACGCGTTCTGCAGACGCGCGACGAGGTCGGGGTTCGCGATGAACGGTTGTCCGAAAGCGGCGAGGTCGATCAGGTCCCGCTCGAGCAGTTCCTCGGCGTATTCCTGAGTCATTCCACCGGCGAGGATGATCGTTCCTCGGAACCGAGCGCGGAACATCGTGAGGAAGTCGGTGTCGAGAAGTCGGCCACCGGCGGGACGCTGGTCGATGAGGTGGATGTAGGCCAGGTCGCGGCGCGACAGTTCCGAGGCAAGGTGCAGATAGTTCTCTGCTGCCTCGGGATAGGCAGGCATGTCGAACAGCTCGCTGAACGGAGAGAGCCGGACCCCGACCCGGGCGGAGCCGAGTACGTCGATCACGGCGTCGACCGTCTCGATCAGGAATCTGGCGCGATCGGTGCAGGAACCGCCGTACCGGTCGGATCGCGTGTTGGTCGCGGGGTTGAGGAACTGTTCGAACAGATAGCCGTTGGCTCCGTGCAATTCGATCCCGTCGAAGCCGGCCGCCTCGGCATTGGTTGCCGCCCTGGCGAAGTCGTCGACAACGCGCCCGACTTCCCCGGTGTTCAGTGGACGGGGATCGCTGACGTCGACGAACCCGACATTCCCGTTGCCGTCGAATGCGAAGATCTTGCTCTCCGAGGCAGGTGCGGCGCCGGCGCTGACCGGTTGTCGGCCTTCTGGCTGGAGGGAGGCGTGCGACAGCCGGCCGACGTGCCAGAGTTGGCTGAAGATGCGCCCGCCTTCGCTGTGGACGGCATCGGTGACCGTGCGCCATCCGGCGACCTGTGTCGGAGACCAGATGCCCGGGACGTGCACATAGCCTTGTGCCTCCGGGGAGATCGGTGTGCCTTCGGTGATGATCAGTCCGGCGGTCGCCCGCTGGCGGTAGTACTCCGCAGTCTCCGCGGTCGGGATGGTGTCGACGCACCGTGCCCGTGTCATGGGCGCCATTACGAGACGATTGTCGAGAGCGTGTCCACCGAGCCGGTGGGTGTCGAACAAGCGAGTCAACGCTGTCTCTTTTCTGGAGGAGGTCTACGACTCTTGTTCACGGCCGCGGCGCAGAACTCGATCGGGTCGTGGTGCCGCAGGATCGAAGCGCAACAGAATTGGCGAAAAGCTCTGGAGTGAAACAGCTTTCAGTCACGGCGGCCGTGATGGTGATCACTGTAGCCGCTGGCTCCCGGAGCGTCAACAGTCGGCACGTCGAGCGAGCGACGTCAGAACTCGATCTCGATCGGCCCCGAGTCGGGGCGCGCCTGGCATCCGAGGATGTAACCCTCGGCGATATCCGACGGATCGAGTATGTCCGACTTGTCCATTACGACCTTGCCCGAAACGACTGTGCACGCACAGGATCCGCATTCACCCGACCGGCAGGAGAACGGCACGTCGACACCCCGATCCAGCAACACGTCCACGAGGGTGTTGCCGCTCGGCCACTCGAACCGATGCGACTCGCCGTCCAGATGCACGACGGTCTCGACCGCTGAAGCTGGATCGTCGTCGACGATCGGCCGGGGAGCTTCGAAAGGGTCGCCTGAGATCGAAACGAAGACTTCCTGATGGAACCGCTCCATCGGAATGCCGGCCGCCCGCACTCCCTCGGCCACGCCGCCCATGAACGGACCGGGGCCGCAGACGAATACTTCACGCTGCGAGTGTTCCGCCGCCAGAGTTGCGAATCTCTCCCGGGGCGGGATGCCGTGCACGTCGTCGAACCAGTAGTGGATGGTCAGACGCTCGCCGAACATCGCGTCGTAGTCCTCGAGTTCGCTGTGGAAGATCACCGAGTTCCGGTCACGATTGGCGTAGAACAGAACGACCGAGCGATCGGACCGGAGCAGCGCGGTTTTCAGGAGCGAGATGATCGGCGTGATGCCGCTTCCTGCCGCGAACAGGAGGAAATCGTTCGTGTAGTCCGCAGGGGTGAAGCGACCCGAGGGTTGCAGGACGGTGAGGGAGCACCCGGGTTTCACGTTGTCGCACAACCAGTTCGACCCGTATCCGTCAGTGGTGCGCTTGACGGTGACCTTCAGATCGTCGTCGATGCCGGGTGCGCTGGACAGCGAATACGACCGGGCCACATGCCCCGTGCGGTCGCTCGGTATCCGGACGGTCAGGAATTGCCCGGGTCGGTACGCGAAAAGCTCACGAGAGTTCTCCGGTGTGCGCAGGACGATGGATTTCGAATCCGGGGTCTCTTCGATGACGTCGGACACGGTCAGCTCGTATCCGACACCGACGATCTGCAAGGTGCTCACTCTCGGTCGCCTGCGCTCTCCGTCGACTGCATTGTTGGTTGGCTGCGTTGTTGGTTGACTACGTTGTTGGTTGACTACGTTGTTCGTGAATTCGACTGCGAGAAAAGGGTTCCGAGTCAGGTCAGGGGCACGCGCTGCTTCTTCTCGAAGCTCGTGTATCCCTCCGCCGCGGCGCGGGTGCACCAGTTGGAATAGCGTTGGAAACCGCCGACGTACATCAGCAGGGTCCGTGGCTTGCCGGGGATATTCGCACCCGTGTACCAGGAGTCGGTACGGGAATGCATCGTGCGCGAGGCGGCCGTGTCGACTTCCGCTGCCCACTCGCTCTCCTGGGCGGAGGTGGCGCCGAAGCGGGAGATCCCGTTCTCCTCGAGATGATCGATGGCCTGCAGAATCCAGTCGACCTGCCATTCACCTGTGGTGATCATCTGCGCCAGGACTGACGGGCTGCCGGGGCCGTGCACCATGAACAGGTTCGGGAAACCGGCGGTCATCAAACCGAAGACGGTCCTCGGTCCGTCGGCCCAATGATCGGCGAGTCGTGCACCGTCGACCCCGGTCACGTTCATCCTCAGCATCGAACCGGTCATGGCGTCGAAGCCGGTGGCGAAGATGATCACGTCGAGGTCGTATTCGGACTCGGTGGTGCGAAGACCCGACTCGGTGATCTCCTCGATAGGGCGGGTCCGCACGTCGACCAGGGTCACGTTGTCCCGGTTGAACGTCTCGTAGTAACCGGAGTCGATGCAGATCCGCTTGCCACCGATCGGATAGGTCTTCGGGCACAGGAGCTCGGCCGTCTCCGGGTCGTGGACGATGGACCGGATCTTGTTGCGCACGAACTCGGCGAGGATCTCGTTCGCCTTCGGGTCGCTGGAGGTGTCGGTGAACGTCCGGATGAATTCGAGTCCGTTCCGGGCGTTCCATGCCCGCTCCATGACCTCTTCGCGTTCCTCTTCGGTGTAGTCGAAGATCGAGCGCTGCTCGGTGACATTGCTCATCAGCACCGCGCCGTGGGTGTCGAGTATCTGCTTGCGCCGCTCCGGATAGTCGGCTTTCCACTCCCGCACGTACTCGGGATCCAGGTTCCGGTTGCGCGAGGGAAGGCTGAAGTTCGGGGTCCTCTGGAAGACCGTGAGGTGCTCGGCGAGCGTGGCGACTTCCGGGGTGATCTGGATACCGGTGGATCCGGTGCCGATCAGACCCACGCGCTTGCCGGCGAGGTCGACGCCGTCCTTGGGCCAGCGCGAGGTGTGATAGGCGTGTCCGCGGAAACGATCCAGGCCCGGCCAGTCGGGGACGTTGGAGACATCGAGGCTGCCGGTTGCCGCGATCACGTGCCTTGCGACGAAGCGGTCACCGGAGGCCGTGCCGACATGCCATTCGTCTGTGGCGTCGTCGTACGTCAGTCGATCCACGCGGGTCTCGAAGCGGATGTCCTCGCGCAGCCTGAAGCGGTCGGCCACGTGGTTGGCGTACGCTTCCAGATCCGGTTGCGGGGAGAAGTGTTCCGACCACGACCATTCCTGTTGGAGGTCTTCGTCGAAGGAGTACGAGTACTGCATGGACTCGATGTCCACGCGGGCGCCGGGATAGCGGTTCCAGTACCAGGTGCCGCCCACACCGTCACCTGCCTCGAGACAGACGACGCGGCGGCCCTGCTGACGGAGACGGTGAATCGCATACATTCCGCTGAATCCCGCGCCGATGACGACGACGTCGAAGCGTTCGCCGGTACGGCGGGCGTCGGGGGTCGAGGTGGACATGTTTCCTCCAAGGAACGAATCTGGCTCAGCAGCGTGTACCGCGGTCGGCTGAGAGACGGTGGAACCGGACGGCGGCTGCTACCCGAGCAGGGAGCCGCCGTCCGCTACGACATCGGTGCCGTTGACGAAGGACGCGTCGTCCGAGGCGAGGAACACCACGACGTTGGCGGTCTCCTGCGGGTCGGCCTGACGCTTGAGGCCGGTCGGAGTCTCGGTGGAGGTGGTCGTCGGTGACATGTCGGTGCGAATGTTGCCGGGCAGCACCGCATTCACCCGAATCATCGACGGTTCGAGCTCGATCGCTGCGGTCCTCGTCAGTCCGCGCAGCGCCCATTTCGACATGCTGTAGGAGCCGTGCCCGGGATAGGAAGTCGTTCCGGCGAGCGACGAGACGTTCACGATCGAGCCGCCACCGCGGGCGCGCATTGCGGGAGCGACGGCCTGGATGCCGAGGAACGGTCCGTGCAGGTTGACGGCGAGGACTTTGTCGAGACCGGCGACGGTCTCGTCCTCGAGCAACTGCTTGCGGTAGATCGCCGCGTTGTTGACGAGGACGTCGAGACCGCCGAAGGTCGAGGTCGCCAGAGCGACTGCGGCAGCCCAGTCCTGCGGGGAGGTCACGTCGAGGTGAGTGTGGACGACGGAGTCTCCGAGGTCGTCGGCGACGGTCTTTGCCAGGTCGTCGAGGACGTCACCGATCACGACCGAGCAGCCTTCCTGCGCGAGCGTCCGGACGATCCGTTCGCCTTGTCCGCGTGCGCCACCGGTGACGATCGCGACTTTTCCTTCGAAGCGGTGCGGCATGATTCTCCGATTTTCGCTGATCGTGGTTCAGCTGGTCAGTGCTCGCCGGATGGCGGCGGTGTAGTCGGCGTCGATCCGCTGGGAGATCGCTGCCTGTGGGAACACTCCGGACGATCCGTGGAAGGTGCCGGGGTAGAGATGCAGTTCGGTGGGCACGCCTGCCTGCGTCAACCGCTGGGCGTAGTCGATTCCCTCGTCGCGGAGCGGATCGAAGGAGGTGACCGCGATGTACGTCGGGGGCAACCCGCTGAGGTCGGTGGTTCGTGCGGGGGCGGCGTATTTCGAGGTGGCCGTCCGGTCGGCGTCGGCTCCCAGATAGTGGCACCAGCTGTCGATTCCGTTCTGCCGGTTCCACAACGGGGAATCGGTGTATTCGGTTGCCGATGTCGTGAGCATGCGGTCGTCGAGCACGGGGGAGTCCAGCGCCTGGAAGATCACCGCGGGACCACCGGTGTCGCGGGCCTCGAGCGCGACCGCGGCGGCGAGGCCGGCGCCGGCACTGATTCCGGCGAGAACGATCCGGGTCGGGTCGATTCGCAGGTCGTTGTCGCCGGTGACCCAGGTCAGGGCGTCGAAGGCGTCGTCCAACGGTGTGGGGAAGGGGTGTTCCGGAGCGAGTCGATAGTTGACGGAGACCACCACCGCGTCCAGACTCGCGGCGAGGGCCGATGGAACCCGGACATCGGTTGCGGCGTCGCCGAAGACGAATCCGCCGCCGTGCAAGTACACGACGCACGGGAGTCGTTGCGCGGTGCGGTCTTCCGGTTCGAACACGACGAGACCGATGTCCGAGCCGTCGGTTGCGGGTGCGGTTCGGTGGCGAACTGCGACGCCTGCGGGTACGGCCGTCATCGGATCCTCGGTCCTCATCGACCGGATGACTGCGCGCGCCTTGTCGGCGTCGGCTACGTCGAGCTCGGGGAGGAATCCCATCATCGGCCGGTACTCGGGATCGACGGCGTAGGACATCGATTCCTTTCCTTGTGCAGTAGGAACGAGTGCGCTGGACGGGGGCCGGAACGGCGTGACGTGACCACGATCACTCGGCTGGAGCCAAATGTAGCCATTGGCTACTCACTCGTCAACCGTCGATGGTGATGTTGCGCGTGGCGGGCTCTTATCAGCTCAGAAACCCGACATGTCGTACGGGTATTGGTTGGTGGCTCCGCCGTCGACGATCATCACCTGGCCGGTGATCGTTCGTGCGAGATCGCTTGTCAGGAAGGCGAGGGCGCTCGCGACGTCGGACGGCAGCGTCAACCGCTGCAGCGGAATCTGGATGCGGGTGTTCTCGAGTGCCTCGGCATCGAGGATCGCCGAGATACGGGGCGTGACGACGAACCCGGGGGCCACCGCATTCACGCGAATACCGAAAGGGCCCAGTTCGATTGCCGCTGAACGAACCAGCGAGCCGAGCGCCGCCTTGTACACGCCGTAGGCCGCGTGCACGGGGGAGCTGCCGAGTCCGGAGACCGACGAGACGAACGTGATGGACCCTTCGCCACGGTCGCGCAGCCGACGACCGAAATGCCGCAGTGCGAGTACCGCGTGGCGCAGGACGATGGACTCCGCCCAGATCCAGTCGTCGTCGCTGATGTCGAGCAGGGGGCCGTAGCGTGCCATCCCGATGACGTCGACGACGCCGTCGAGCTCACCCACCCGCTCCGCCAGCGCGGCCATGTCGGAGTTGTCGGTGGCATCGACCTGCTCCGATGTTGCCCCGGAGCCGATCTCGGCGCACACCGTGTCGGCGCGGTCCCGGTCCACGTCGACGACGATCACCTCGGCGCCGAGCTGGGCGAGGGCGTGGGAGACCTGCCGTCCCATTCCCTGCCCGCCGCCGAGCACGAGATATCGACGGTGTGAGAGACCGAATCGACTGCGGTAGTCGATGATCCGGTCGCTGTCTACTGGGCCGTGCGGCGGGGCGGCATTCTGGGGCATACGCACTCCGATCGAGAGAAAAGGGGCGGCCTTCTGGCCGTGGGAGTCATGGGCATGGCCCGATGCGTGCGGGTGCATCGCGGCCACGATCGGTACGTGTCAGGCCATCTTCGGGGCCGGTGAAGGCTCCTCGACCGGATCCGCGTCGACGGATGCGGTGTTACCCGCGATGAGCGAGGCTTCGGGTGCCGCGTTGCTGTTGCTGTTCGGCATGGTGGCGATCACCACGATGCCCAGGAGGGCTGCAACACCGACGACGCCGGACGCAGCGTAGGGATTCTCCGTGACCGCGGTGAACTTCCCTGCGAGATAGGGACCGAGCCCGCCACCGATCGCCGAACCGAGGCCGAATCCGATGGCAGCGCCCGTGTAGCGGATCGCGGCCGGGAATGCAGACGTGAGAGTCGCGTAGACCGGGACGGCGGATGCCCCTGCCAGGCCGACGAGAAGCATGTGACCTCCGGCGGTGACGATCAGGTTTCCGCCGGTGGCCTTCATGAAGTACATGATCGGGAACATCGTGACCAGAATCGTGCCCAGCCCCAGGATCATTGTGTTCCTGCGACCGCTCCTGTCGATGAGGAAGCCGGCCCCGAATCCGATGACGACGGCGAAGGTTGACCCTGCGGTGGCAATCCAGGCAGTGACGCCCGGGGCCATACCGACCTGCTGCTGCAGGAACAACGGCATGTATGCCGGGACCACGTACCCGATCGCGAGTACGGAGGCGCTGAGTGCGATCACCCGGAGCAGGGTCGCGGGATACTGCGTGACGGCCGAACGCACGGGGGAGGACTGGACCTTGTGCGCACCGGCGAGTTCCTGGAAATCGGGTGATTCCTCCAGTCGTTTGCGCAGATAGAGCACGTACAACATCAACGGCAGCGACATCATAAGCGGAATGCGCCAGCCCCACTCGGACATCGCGTCTTCCGAGGTCAGAGAGGTGGTGAGGGCAACGGCCAGAGGAGCGAGGGCGCCGCCGAATGCGAATCCCACCGGGGTCATCGCGCTCAGGATGCCGTAGTTCTTGGCGGACGCGTGCTCGGCGACGAACGTGGCCGAGCCCATCTGCTCGCCGCCGGCGAAGAATCCCTGCAGCATGCGCGTGAATACGAGCAGGACCGGCGCCATGATTCCGACGGTGGCATGCGTCGGCAAAAGGCCCATGAGAACGGTGGCCCCACCCATCCCCGAGATTGTGACGATCAGCGCGAAGCGACGACCGTATCGGTCACCGATTCGGCCGAAGACGACACCGCCGATGGGGCGTGCGAGGAATCCGGTACCGAGAACCGCTAGTGAGCTCAGGACTCCGGCCGCGGGGTTGTCGCTGGGAAAGAACAGGGGCGACAGGTAGGCGATGAGGAAGGTGAAGACCATGAAGTCGTAGGCCTCGACGGCAGTTCCGAAGAACCCTGCGAGCGACGCTCTCCGGGCCAGGCTCGGTGACGGCTCGATCTCGGGTGAGTTCATTTCGATCCTGTTCGGTTGTGTCCTCCGGTGTGCTCACCGGGGAAAGTTCGATTCCGATGCACATTCGACGTGTCCAGGCCGCTGCCGGGCACATAGCCGAGCAGTGTCCGGGACTCGGACAGGAATGTGGTGGTGACGCGGTCGGAGATCAGCCAAGCGGAGGCCGACCCGGACCGCATGTATTCGACGTCGTAGTAGCCCACGAGCCGCTGCGACGGTGATCCGGAAGTGTCGAACGAGCCGAACCATTCCATGTGGATCCGGCTCGTGGCTCGATCGCCGTCGATGGTGATCTGCGGGAGGTGCATCAGATGGATGCCGGTGAACGGAGCCTCGTCGCAGAACATACGGAGAGATTCGCTGCCCTGAACGCGTGTGCCCGTCGACAGTTCCGGGCCCAGATCGCGCGACCGGTAGATCCCGTGCGGCGTGAACAGCGACGACCACTTTGCCCCGTCGCGATCGTCGAAGGAACGCGCGTAGACGCCCTCCAAATCGAGGATCGCCAGTCGATCCTCCATCGCGCGAATTCTGTACTCGCTGTCCATGGTGTTTCCGGGCAACTTTGTCTGTGGCACTTCACCCTCCTGAGCTGGGGCAACGGTGGCTTTTTTCGGAGATTGCGGATAAGGCGATCCGCGACGGAGGTCGAGGCGGGTCGTAGTCGGCGGAAGCGTTTGCCGACACGACGTTTCGACGGCGCCGGACGACCTCTGGGGTCGTGCCATACCCTCACCGAGCTAGTGAGTGTCGTCACAGTAGCCAGTGGCTACGCCTGCGTCAATATGTGTCGTGCGTTGTTTTGCCGAGCGGGATGACAGAGCGTAGGAGATTCGCAAAGATGGGGTGCGACGTCGGAACACCGATCGGTCGCCGTCTGTACCGGCAAGCGGATTCGTAACGCGAATCCCGCTGTCGCCGAAAATGATAGGGTCTTCGCCATATGGAGCACCTCAGTGAGACCGCCGCCTTCGCCGACGACGTCTGGACCACACCACAGGTGGCGAGCTTCCTCGGTATCAGTCGTCAGGCCATCAACAAGCGTGTCCGGAGCCGGAAGATGCTCGGATATTCAGGCGATGGGGTGACGCTCTTTCCGGTGTGGCAGTTCGATACCGACAGTCACGCGATCCATCCCGTGGTCCCCGAGTTTCTCGCGGCCATCGACGAGGACATCGAACCTGCGGCCATCGCCCTGTGGGCGATCACGAAGGTCGACGGATTCGATCGGACGCCTGCCGAGTTGTTGCTGAATCCGGACACGAAGGGCGACGCGCTGCGGCTGGCCGGCACCTGCACGACCGATTCGATCGAGGAACATCCTGCACTGCAGGTCGAGCCCGACCCCGAAGTCGCGGAGAAGAAGATCGCCGAGTGGCGACCCACTCGCCCGGGGGCGTCCGGAGCGCAGGAGGCGATCCTTCTCGCCGCCGCAGACCTTTTCGCGCGCAAGGGCCCCGCGAAAGTGACGCTCAGGGAGGTCGCCGCCGCGGCAGATGTGTCGTACGGATTGATCCACCGGTTCTACCGCACCAAGGAAAACTTGCTCATGGCGGTGATGGAGCTGCTGGTCAGTTACGGTGGCATACGTCTGTCCGAGGAGAAGGACGCCTACGCCGCTATCGACAACTCCTTCGGTGCCGATCTCGACTCGGGTCAATTCGGCCGCATGCTGATGTGGTCGATCTTCGAAGGAATCTCGCCGGATCGATTGATCGGCGAGGCGCGTTCGGGCGGTTACCGTGCGCACATAGAAGCCTTGTGGAAGAAGCCGGTCGAGCCCGAGTTACGGTCCGAGTTCGACTCGAGCGTGGTGGCGGCTTTGATCGGTCTCGTAGCGTCCGCGTGGGAGGTCTACGAGCCATACCTCACCGAACTCGCCGACGGTACCTGGCGGGGCCCGGAAGATGTCCGGCAGCAGGTTACCGAGTTGCTCAAGCTGCTCGTCTACGCGTCCCGGCCCGACAGGTGAGACGCATCGACGAAGGGAACAGGCGGAAGACTCCCGAAGGGATCTTCCGCCTGTTCCCTTCGAGAGGTGTCGTCAGGACGGCATCAGCAGCACGCCGCGGTCGAGCTTTCCCGCCCGGGCGTCGTCCACGAGGGACTCGAAGTTCTCCAGCTCGTAAGTCTTGGTGACGAGCTCGTCGAGGAGGAGTCGGCCGGACCGGTACATCTCCACGTACTTCGGGATGTCCGCACCCGGTCGTGAAGAACCGTAGCGGCATCCCAGCACCGAGCGGTCCATGTAGAAGGTGGTGGCCGGAACCGACAGCTTGGCCTCGGGTCCGGCGACGCCGAGCATGATCAGCTGTCCGCCCCAGTCGAGCATCTCCATCGCCTGCCCGGTGATGGCCTCTCCGCCTACGCAGTCGAAGACGTGGGCAGCGCCGCCGTCGGTGAGTTCCAGGATCGTTGCAACCGTGTCGCCGACGGTGGCGTCGACGAAGTGGGTTGCGCCGAACAGGCTGGTCTTCTCCCCCTTGTCGGGGTTGGTATCGATGGCGACGATCGTCGTGGCCCCGGCGATGCGGGCGGCCTGGATGACGTTGAGACCGATGCCGCCGGCGCCGATGACGACCACCGAGTCGCCGGGGGCGACGCGGGCACGGTTGAACACCGCTCCGGCCCCGGTGAGCACCGCGCAACCGATCAGGCAAGCCGTCGACAGCGGGACCTCCTTCGAGATCGGCACTGCCTGTCCGGCCTTGACGACGATGCGCTCGGTGAAGGTGGACAGGGCGGCGTAGTTGTGGATCGGGGTGCCGTCGAGTTCGAAGGGGGTGTCGCGGTTACCGAACGAGGCGCGGCACATCGTGGGGCGTCCGGAGGTGCACGCAGCGCACTGACCGCAGGTCGCCAGCGTCGACAGCACGACGTGGTCGCCGACGACGGGCACATCCACTCCCGGCCCGACGGCCTCGACGATGCCGGCGCCCTCGTGTCCGAGGATGACGGGAGTGGGGAACGGGATCTTGCCGTTGACGACGCTCAGGTCGCTCTGGCACAGGCCGCTCGCGACGATGCGGACCTGGACTTCACCGGGGCCGGGCTCGCGGACGGTGACACCGTCGACCAGCTTGTTGACGGTGCCGTCGAAGACTATCGCTTTCAATTCTCGACCTCGCTGTCGATGCGAACCCAACCGTGCGGTACGCGCAAACGCGACAGTGTCACGGGTGGGAAACGAAGGGGTGGTGGGAAATTCGGGGCAACAGATGTGCCGCCCGTATCGATGCTGGTGATGCTAGGGCCGGTGGGTCCGACCGTCAAGCGCGGCGTCGACACCGCCTCCAGTTGGCGAAACGACGAGAAATGCTCAACCTGTTGACGCATACGTAGCCACTGGCTACAGTGATGCCAGTCACGACATGAGGTCGCAGTGGCCCCCGGGATCGAGGGGAGTGAGTCTCGACCGACCTCGGGTGGGCGGGTGTGCCCACGCATACCTGTCGTTTGCGATCCGTGAATGCCTCGTCGTGAAAAGTCTTCTGCGCAGGTGCCCGAAAACGCTTCTGTTGCAATATTTCAGGAGGATTAAGTGTCACCCATGGCCTTATCGATGAAGCCGACGGGGTGGTTCCAGATCGGTTGGTCCACCGACCTCGAGATCCGCGACGTCAAGCCGATGCGGTACTTCGGTCACGACCTCGTCGCCTACCGCACCGAGAGCGACCGCCTGGTGGTTCTGAACGCATACTGTGAGCACCTCGGCGCCCACATGGGCCACGGTGGCACGGTCGCCGGCGACGACATCCGATGCCCATTCCACGGTTGGCAGTGGAACCCCGAGGGCCGCAACACCTGTATTCCGTACCAGAAGGCCACCAATCGGGTTCGCAGGATCGGTACCTGGTCCACCGCCGAACGCGACGGAATCATGTATCTCTGGCACGACGCCGACGGCCGCGACCCGCTGTACGACGTGCCCAGTATCTTCGACCTCTTTCCCGGCTGCGGGACGGCGAACGATTACCACGCGCCGGGAGAAGCCGGCCGCTTCGAATCGGCTCACCTGCCGATCCACCCCCAGTACGCCGCCGAGAACGGCGTCGACTTCGCGCACTTCAAGTACGTCCATCGCGCCGACGAGATCCCGACCGTCGTCCACCGCGAGTTCGGTGAGTACGACTTCAAGACCGAACTGGCGCTGAACTTTAAGCGTCGCAACGCAGATGGTTCATTCGAACTCGTCGAGGGCAGGACCAAGGCATCGCTCCTCGGTGTGGGACTCGGCTTCTCGTATGCCGACGGCGTCGGCGCCATCTGCTCGTTGACCGCAGTGACCCCCATCGACGACGAGCGGTCGGTCGTGCGCTTCTCCGCATGGGCGAGCAAGGAGGACGGCCAGAACGACGTGCGGGTGGCGAAGCGGCAACACAATGCAATCGGCCAGCTCGAGGCCGACATCGCGATCTGGGAACACCAGCGTTACACCGAACCTCCGGGTCTTGCGACCGCCGAGGCCGCGGGTTTCCGCGACATCCGTCAGTGGGCCCGCCGCTTCTACCCCGAAGGTCACCTCGGCCAAGGTAGTGCCGAGCAGACCGCGGGCACCGACGAATTCCAGGCAGGAACCGCCTCATGAGACCGACTCTGACAGCAGAACACGAGGCCTGGCGCGCCGAGATCCGCGAGTTCCTCGATGCCGAACTGCCGAAGGAACATGCCTTCAACCCCGAGTTCGACGATGCCCCCGAACAATGGGCCGTCGCCGTCGAATTCAGCAAGAAGATCGCAGCCAAGGGATGGATCGGTCTGACCTGGCCGAAGGAGTACGGCGGCAAGGAGCTCTCCCCGATCTCCAACCAGATCCTCCTCGAGGAGCTGTACGCGGCCGACGCCCCGCTGATCAACTCGGTCGGCATCTTCCTCGCCGCCGGCACCATCCTGGTGGGCGGCACCGAGGAGCAGAAGAAGCGGCTGCTACCCGACATCGCGAACATGCGCACTCTCTGGGCCGAGGGGCTGACCGAACCCGGAGCCGGCTCCGACCTCGGCTCCCTGCGGACCAAGGCCGTCAAGGACGGTGACGAGTGGATCATCAGCGGCGAGAAGGCATTCACGTCGTGGGGACCGATGTCCGACGTGCTGTACGTGGCCGCACGCACCGACCCCGAAGCGAGTCTGAGCACCGGAGTCAGCATCTTCGTCGTCGACCTGAAGACCCCCGGCGTCACCTTGCACCCGATGCGTAACTACGGCGGCGGCGTCCAGTCCAGCACATTCCTCGACCACGTCCGTGTGCCGGCATCCTCGCTCATCGGCGAGGAGGGCAAGGGCTGGCAGTACATCATGCGCGCCTTCTACGCGTCGGGAACCGTCGAGCCCATCTACGCGATGCAGGAAGCGCGACTGCGCGACCTCATCGAGTACTGCAAGGCGATCCCGGGCAAGCTCGACGACCCGCACGTGAAGGCCGACCTGGCTGAGCTCGCCGCCATCGCCCAGTCCCAGCGTCTGCTCGCCTACGAAATCATCGGTGACAACGCGCACGGCCGCCAGACCCCTTGGGGCGGTGGAGTGCAGCAGGTCGCTGCCAAGGAGTACGAGCCACTCTTCGCCCAGATCTACGACCGGGTGCTCGGCCCGACCAGTCAATTGCGGTCGGGATCGTCGTACGCCCCCCTCAACGGAAAGCCCGAGGCGTGGTACCGGCAGTCGTTCGCCAACCATGCCGGAGGAACGTCCCAACTCAAGCGGATGGTGCTCGCGACGCGGGGCCTCGGCCTGCCCCGATAGGAGCTGAACATGGAATTGACATGGGGCGAGGACTTCGCTGCCCTCGCAGATGTGAGCAAGTCGGTGTTCGCGCGGTACTCGCCGCTGGAGGACCGATCCAACACTGTTCCGTTCGCGGACCAGATCGCACAGTTCGCCGAACTCGGCTGGCTGCAACTCGGTGATCCGACCGGCACCGATGCCGACAGCCCGTCGCTCGCGACGATCGCCGGCATCTTCGTCGAGGCGGGACGGACGCTGGCTTCCACACCGCTGCTCGAGCTGACGATGGCACGCGACGCCGCGTTGGTGATCGGAACCGACGAGGCGACGAACCTCGCCAAGCGCATCGGAAACGGTGAGGCCGTGGTTGTCCCGATGTTCCCGTCCCCGGAGTGGGGCTCAGCGGTGACGTACGCGAACGACACACTCGACGGAGTCGCGCTCGCCGTGGAACACGCCGACGATGCCGACAGCTTCCTCGTCTATGCATCCGGCGAGGAAAGCGTTGTCGCGGTGGTGGAGTCGAGTTCCGCGACAGATATCGAAGCGATGCCCAACATGGGGGGATACCCGATGTTCGCGGTGAGGTTCGACAACGTGCCGGTGGCCGATGCCGCCGTGCTCGCGAGAGGCAACGATGCCGACCGTGCCGTCGAGGTCGCGGGGCAGCGAGGGGCGGTGCTGCGCGCAGCGCAACTCTACGGCGCCGGTCTGAAGCTACTCGACATGACGGTGCTGTACGCGCAGCAGCGGCACCAGTTCGGTGGACCGATCGGTCGATTCCAAGCCGTGCAGTACCTGTGCACCGACATCGCGGTCGCCACACACCTCACCTCGGTACACGCGCGGTCCGCCGCCTCGGCTCTCGACGCCGGCGTCGATCCGCAACCTCATATCGGCCTCATGCGTAAACAGGCGGCGAAGGCAGCGCAGGAGATCGTGCACTCCGCGCACGAGGTACACGCAGGCATCGGATACATGATCGAGTCGAACGTGCACTTGTTCACCGACGCCGCCAAGCGCTGGCAGTTCGACTTCGGTTCAGCGGCACGCAACGACACCGAGATCGTCGACGCTCTCGATCGCATCTACATCGGGACGGGACGATGAGCTACATCGACTACCGCGTCGACGATGCCGTCGCCGTCATCAGCCTGAACCGGCCGGAACAGCACAACGCCCAGGACGCATCCCTCCTACAGGACCTCGACGCCCGATGGCAGCAGGCTGCCCGTGACGACGCGGTCAAGGTGATCGTCTTGCGCGCCAACGGCGACAACTTCTCCGCCGGCCACGACCTGAAGACTGTGGCGCCGGGGTATTTCAAGGAGGGCAAGACGACCCTCGAGAGCGCCTACGGGTGGGAGGCCGAGCACTACCTCGGCTTCTCCCGTAAGTGGCGTGACGTTCCGAAACCGTCGATTGCGGCAGTTCAGGGCGCCTGCGTCGCCGGTGCGCTCAACGTCATCTGGCCGTGCGATCTGATCGTCGCAGCCGAGAACACCTACTTCAGCGACCCGGTGGTGAAGTTCGGCGTCGGTGGCGTCGAATACCACGCCCATACCTGGGAACTGGGTGCCCGGCGCGCCAAGGAGATGCTGTTCACGGCGCGGAGATTCACCGCTGCGGAGGCGTTCGCCGCCGGCATGGTGAACCGGGTGGTCCCGCTCGGTGACCTCGAATCGCAGACGATGGAACTGGCCCGCGAGATCTCGGAAATGGACGCGTGGGGGCTGGCGACCGCCAAGCGTGCCGTCAACCAGACCCTCGACATCATGGGCCAGCAGGCGGCGCTGCAATCGGCCTTCGACATCCACTGGCACGGACACGCGAACGCGCTGCTCCGGACCGGCTACCCGCTTTTGACGCCAGGCCCGCTTCCGTCGGGGGCTCGTACGAAGGAGGACAACTCGTGACGAACACGGTGTCGAAAGATGCAGTCTCCCTATGGAATCTGTTGGCCTTGCGGGCCGAGGCCTCGGGTGATGCCGTCGCCCTCATCGACGCGCACGATCGCCGCATGACCTTCGCCGAAGTCGTCTCTGTGGCCGAACGCGTCGCGGCCGGCCTGCTCGCCCGCGGGATCGGCCCCGGCTCCACGGTGAGCTGGCAACTGCCCAGCCGCATCGAGACTGTCGTGCTCAGCCTGGCGTTGTCGCGTCTCGGCGTGATCCAGAACCCGATCATCCCGCTCTACCGGGCACGTGAGGTCGGGGCGATGCTCGCCCAGTGCGAGTCGGAATGGCTCATCACCCTGGAAGAGTTCCGCGGTTTCGACCACGGTGCCATGGCCCAGGAGTTGCGAGCTGCGAGCGGCGACCGCCTGAACCTGTTGATCGTGTCCTCCGAACTGCCCGACGGTGACCCGGCCACGCTTCCTCCCGCACCGGTTCGCCCCGACGAGGTGCGCTGGATATACACGACCTCCGGAACGACGTCGGCGCCCAAGGGGGTCTGCCACACCGACGGTACGCTCATCGCCGGCGGCGTCTCCCTCGCGGATGCGATCGGTGCAACGGGCGAGGACATCGGCACCATCTTCTTTCCGTACGCCCACATCGGCGGTCCCGACCTGCTGATCGTCTCGCTGACTACGGGCATGGCACTGACACTCATGGAGGTCTACGAGCCGGTTGCCGCAGTGGAGCTGATGCGTCGTGCGGGTGTGACAATCACCGGTGGTTCGACCCCGCACTATGCCTCGCTGCTCGAGGAACAGCGGAAGAATCCGGGCGCGCGAGTGGTTCCGACTCTGCGCATGCTGGCCGGTGGCGGAGCACCCATGCCTGAGAAGCTTTTCCGGGATGTGCTCGCTGAGGTGGGTGTCCCGATCCTGCACGCCTACGGTATGACCGAGTGCCCGATGATCACCTCGGCTCGGATGAGGGACAGCATCGAGCAACTGGCCACCACCTCGGGACGTCCCGTGCTCGGCTGCGAGGTGCAGATCCGCACCGAGGACGACCGTGTGCTGCCCACCGGTGAGGTCGGCCGGGTGTGGCTCCGTGGGCCGATGCTCTTCAAGGAGTACCGAGCCGACGGCGAGAGCATCCGTCCCTTCGACGCCGACGGCTGGATGTTCAGCGGCGACACCGGAAAGCTCGACGCGGAGGGACATCTGGTCCTCGTGGGGCGGGAGAAAGACCTGATCATCCGCAAGGGCGAATCGATCAGCCCCTCCGAGATCGAAGAGGTGCTCGCGGCGCACACTGCCGTAGCGGACGTCGCTGTCATCGGTCTGCCCGACGACCGGGCGGGGGAGCGCATCTGTGCGGTGCTGCAACTGCATGACGGTGCAGCCGATCTCGACGTCGACGAGGTTCGCGCGTACTGCCGGCAGGCCGGTATCTCGCCGGCAAAGTTTCCCGAGGACGTGGTGATCGTCCCGGAGATGCCGAAGACCCCGACGATGAAGATCCGCAAGCAGCAACTCAGGCAGTCCGTCATCGACCAGCGAGCCCTGTCCGGCGCAACCGCCGAGTGACACAGCGCCCGTGTCTTCCCCCGAATTCGAGAATTGGAAGTTCCCATGCCAGGACGTAGCTTCATAGAGCGCGCCGTCGAGTGCGCCGACATCAATGCGTTGCGGATGGCGCTGTACCAGGCGACCCGTGACGCGGACGTCGCCGCGATCATCCCGGAACGCGTCTTCGGTCCGACGACGGACGCCCTCGTGTTCTCCGACGAGGACACCTCGCTCATCCGGGCCAAGGCTGTCGACTACCTGCTCACCGAACCGGACGAATCGACGCTGCCGGTCCCTTCCCGGGACGAGATCGTCGAACTGCTCGAGATGGCGGAAGCCCGCGAACTCGGGCGCGACGATCTGATCATGCGACACAAGATCCCAGCGTTTTCCGCGATGCCCTACCAGGCGGAATGGCACGGAGAGAAAGTGATTCCGGAGGGATACCACGTCGCGATCGTGGGCGCCGGCTTCGCCGGTGTCGCCATGGGTGTGCAACTGGCGCACCTCGGGGTTCCGTTCACGATCTACGAGCGCCGCGCCGAGGTCGGTGGGGTGTGGAGCATCAACACCTATCCGGACGTGCGCGTCGACACGGTGAGCTTCACCTACGAGTACGCCTTCGAGAAGAAATACCCCTGGACCGAGTACTTCGCCCGTCAGTCCGACGTACGCGCGTACATCGATCACGTGGCACGCAAGTACGGTGTGTACGAGCACATCCGGTTCGGATCCGACGTCACGGAGGCTCGCTTCGACGAGTCGACGCAGCGCTGGACGCTGACCGTGCAGGGCGAGGAGTCCGCCTCCGAGGTCGACGCGAACGTGGTCGTCGCCGCCAGCGGTGTATTCGCGACACCGCGTGAGCTTTCGGTGGAGGGTGTTTCCGACTTCACCGGCCATATCGTGCACACCGCCCGGTGGAGCGAGGATGTCGAGTACGCCGGCAAGAAGGTCGCCGTGATCGGCAACGGCTCGACCGGCGTGCAGCTGCTGTCGAAGATCGCCGAGAAGGCCGAATCCGTAACGGTGTATCAGCGCACACCGCAGTGGATCTCGCCGCGCACCAACTACGGCGTACCGATTTCCGACGAGCTGCAGTGGCTGATCCGGAAGATGCCGTTCTACTGGAACTGGAACAAGTACGTCGCCGGCCTCGCGACCATCGACCTGCGCAACGTGCTCATGCCGGACGAGGAGTGGATCGCAAACGGCGGGAAGATCAGCAAGCGCAACGACATGCTGCGCGAGATCCTGGTCGGCTACATCTCGGCACAGGTCGACGGCCGGCAGGACCTCATCGACAAGCTGATCCCCGACTACCCGCCGATGACGCGGCGCCCGGTGGTCGACAACAACTGGTATGCCTCGCTGACCAGGAACAATGTCGAACTCGTCGCGACCCCGATCGAACGGATGACCGACACCGCAATCGTCACCGCAGACGGGCAGACCCGCGAGACGGAACTCGTCATTGCCGCGGTCGGATTCCAAACCGAGAAGTACATCTGGCCCACACAGTACTTCGGCGTCGGAGGTGTGACCCTCGAGGACGTGTGGACCGCGCAGGGAGCGCAAGCGCACCTCGGCATGACCGTGCCCGGATTCCCGAACATGTTCATGCTGTACGGCCCCAACTCGCAGCCGGTGGCCAGTGGTGCGGGCCTGCCGGTGTGGTTCGAGGTCTGGACGGGCTACATCGCCGAGTGCATCGTCGGGATGCTCGAGAAGGGACGGGCGTCGATGGTCGTCCGGAAGGATGCCTTCGACGAGTACAACGAGCAGTTGCACGAAGAGGCCAAGAAGCTCATCTATCTGATGCCGAACTCGGCGATGGAGAAGAACTACTACGTCAACGAGTTCGGTCGGCTGCAGATGAACGCCCCGTGGGGCGGCGAGAAGTACTACGAGCTGTGCGAGAAGCCGGACGAGTCGCACTACGACTTCACCGACGGGCAGTGACGCACTCTTCTTCGAAGCAGTTCCCTCCGAAGTATCCCGGTGATCGCCGGTGCGGCCTGCCGTCTCTGCGGCGGGTCGCACCGGCGTAGGGGGTATGTGCGCCGTATGTGGCTCGCAGTCGACTCCCGTGGTCCGCGAGAAACGAGGCGCTTCTCGTTCCGCGATGCGGTTCTTCGAGCAGGCCGACGAACCGGCGGTGTCACGCACCGGTGTGTGCATGCCTACGCCCGGTCCACGGACGCTGCGTCGGAGTTCGTCGCGGGATTCGGGGAGCAGATCATCCGGCCGCAGTCGGGTTGACGGGGGAGTTGCGTCGCGTTCTGCCCCGGTCCCCGCGGGGCAAGTGGGCGCAAGTATGGAAGTGGGACATTGCGGCCCTTTTACGCCAGGTGGACTTCGAATCCACACGTGTGGCCGCTGTTTCACGGTCTCGTACTGCGTCGTGACGGAATCCCGTCGGAAGCCGAACCGAATTCGGCCGAGTTGTTGACGCACACGTAGCCGATGGCTACAGTGAGTCGGGTCACAAGTCGTGTGGGTGGATGGCGCCGGTCACCAAGCCGAATCGCACCTGCTGTCCGGCACGTCCCGAACCGACCGACAACCACCCCCGAACCTCGCTACCGAGGACCCGATGTTGAGGAGTCGATGTTGAGCACGCGTAAGTCGAACTGGGGCCGCTGGGGCGAAGCGGATGAGCTGGGCGCCCTCAACCACCTCACACCGGAGCGGGTCCTCTCCGCCCTCCGCCTGCCCAAGACGGGCAAGACCTACAGCCTCAGCATCCCGATCCAGCGGTCCGGCGTACCGAACCTCGAATACCGCGGAATCCCGCAGCGGCTGACCCTGACCAACCACCAGGACGAGGCGATGGCCCGCGCCAACGGCGGTGCTCCCGGTGTCGGCGCCAACGAGGACCAACTCGTCATGCCGTCGCACACCTCGACGCACATGGACGCACTGTGCCATGTCTACGCCGACAACAAGATCTACAACGGCTACCCCGCCGACGAGGTCACGCCGTACTCGGGCGCCGCCAAGTGCAGCATCGACAAGGTCGGCGGCATCGCCGGCCGCGGCGTCCTCATCGACGTCGCCGCGTCCAAGGGCGTCGACCTGCTCGAACCGGGTTACGTCATCACCGTCGCAGACTTGCAGAAGGCACTGGACGACCAGAACGTCGAACTGCAGACGGGCGATCTGGTGCTCATCCGCACGGGATGGCTGGAGGACTACCTGGCCAACCAGGGCGACATGATGCCGCAACCGGGCATCGGCCTCGAAGCGGCCGCTTTCCTCGCCGAGAAGGACGTCGCGCTGGTCGGCTCCGACAACGCCGCGATCGAACCCATCCCCTTCGACCGGAACGTCTACCTCGGCGGGCACATCATCCTGCTCGTCGAGCACGGCATCTACCTGGTCGAGAACATGAACCTCGCCGAGCTCGCGGCCGACAGGTGCTACGAGTTCCTGCTGACCATCGGCGCGCTCAAGATCACCGGCGGCACGGCCAGCCCGGTCACCCCCGTCGCCGTCGGCTGACCGCGCCCCTTCACCCCGAACAGGACCCCGGATGACTGTGAACACCGAAAGTGCAGTGCACACGTACCGCACCTCCCACGTTGGGCTGTGTGTCTCCGATCTCGCCAAAAGCCTTCGCTTCTACTGCGACGGACTGGGTTTCACCAAAATCATGGAATACGACGTCGACGAGCAGATCCCCGAGGTCGATGCGCCGTGCAGCCTCACCTCGACCTTCCTCGAGAAGGACGGTCTGCGCATCGAACTGCTGTCCTACCGGCAGCCCGGCGTGATCGGGAACCCTCCCACCCGTCGTAATCACCTCGGCATGACCCACCTGTCGTTCTTCGCCGACGACATCGACACCGCAGCCGACGCGCTGTGCGAGTTCGGCGGCACGCTGATGCCGGAGACCCGCGCCGGTGTGGGCGACCCGACCGCCCCGCAGTTCGTGTTCGTCGCCGACCCCGACGGCAACCGCGTCGAGCTCATGCACATCCCTGCCGGCACCCCCTGGTGACCGGACCTGCGCCGGATCACGGCTTCCCCTCGATATCTCGCTGAGTGTGCCAGGGCGGCGAATCCCCTCCGCCGCCCGATCGCATATCCCGACGCAGCGACGACCAAAGGACTTTCATGACCGCCCCCGACACCACCGCACGCGATCCACACCTCTGGGAACCTCAGCGCAAGATCGACGATCTCGAATGGTTCCGCCAGAAGTACGCTGAAGAGCGCGACAAGCGCCTGCCGAAAACGGGCGCCGACACCTTCCAGGCGATCGACTTCGAAGGCAAGTTCGCAGCATTCGACGCCGATCCGCACGCGGACGGCCCCCGCACCACGCCTCCGCAGACCGCCGATCTCGACATGCTCGTCATCGGGGCCGGCTTCATGGGCATCAGCACCGGCATCGAGCTGAAGAAGATCGGTGTCACGAGCTTCAAGATCCTCGACGTCGCAGCCGATTTCGGCGGAACCTGGTACTGGAACCGCTACCCCGGCGTGCGCTGCGACATCGAGTCGTACATCTACCTGCCTTACCTCGAGGAGGCCGGTTACGTTCCGTCGGAGCGATACACCCGCGGCAGCGAGATCTTCGCCTACACGCAGTCCCTCTGCACGCAGTTCGGCCTGTACGACCACGCCCTGTTCCAGACCCGGGTCACCGAGATGGAATGGGACGAGGACGCCGCGCGGTGGACGGTGCGCACGGACGCCGGCGATCTGTTCCGCGCCCGGTTCGTCTCCACCCAGAGCGGCCTGTTCAGCCGCCCCCAGTTGCCCGGCATCCCCGGTATCGAGAAGTTCGCAGGTCACAGCTTCCACACCAGCCGGTGGGACTACGACTACACCGGAGGCGATACCACCGGGAACCTGACCGGGCTCCACGACAAGCGCGTGGCCATCATCGGTACCGGCGCCACCGGCATCCAGGCCATCCCGCATCTTGCCGAGCACGCGAAGTCGCTGGTCGTCTTCCAGCGCACGCCCAGCCAGATCGCGCCCCGCGAAAACGCCCCGACGGACGTCGAATGGTTCAAGTCCCTGCCCGCAGGTTGGCAGAGCGAGCGCCGCAACTCCTTCGACAAGTGCGCGATGGACCGCGCCACCGTCGACTGCGACGTGGACGACGGCTGGATCAAGTTCGCGAAGTACCAGATGCGCAAGATCTACGAGGCCGGCGGAGCGGAACCGACCCTCGAGCAGTACATGGACGCCATGGAGCGCTCGGACTACGAGTGGAACGAGATGCTGCGCGACCGGGTCGACGCCATTGTCAAGGACCCGGCCAAGGCCGACAAGCTCAAGACTTACTACCGCACCATGTGCAAGCGGCCGGGCTTCAGCGACGACTTCCTGCCGGTCTTCAACAAGGAGTCCGTCGACATCGTCGATACCTCCGACACGCCGATCGACCGGATCACCGAGAAGGGAATCGTCGTCGGCGACCGCGAATACGAAGTCGACCTCATCATCTACGCGACGGGCTTCCAACAGGGACGCACCTGGACCGACAAAGCCGGCTACGACGTGCTGGGCCGCAACGGCAACCGGCTGTCGAAGAAGTTCGCCGAGGGGGCCAGCACGTACCACGGCTTCCTCAGCGCGGACTTCCCGAATCTGTTCTTCCTGGGATTCGTTCAGTCGACGCAGGTTTCGAACATCTCGAACCTCATCGACAATCAAGCCCGGCACATGGTCTACATGGTCGGTAAGTGCCTGAAAGAGGAAATCCGGGCCGTCGAACCGACCGCCGGGGCCGAGGCCGGCTGGAACGCGACCATCGCAGAGCACGCGGAGATGCGACGGGAATGGAACCTCTCGTGCACCCCGGGCCACTACAACAACGAGGGCCGCGTCGACGACAAGCGCAGCACCCTCGCGGGCGGTCTGTACGGACCCGGTTACGAGTACTTCGACCTGCTCCGCAAGTGGCGTGAAGACGACGCCTTCGACGGCATCGCCGTGACTCGCTGAGCCGGCGGCATACCCGCAGCAATTCTCGAGGACCGTGGGCAGCCGACCTTCCGGGGCTGCCCGCGCGTCCGGTTCACGAAAGTAGGAGAAAGCAATGACATTGGTTCCGGCGCGACTCGGATACGCACTGTTCACCATGGTGGATCCGACGCGCGGTCACGAGGTCGAGTACAACCGCTGGTATGAGCGCGACCACCGCTATTCGGGCTGCATGGTCGGTCCGGGCTGGTTCGCCGGCAGCCGCTGGGTCGCCACGAAGGCTCTGAAGGACCTGCGCTTCCCGGAGACCGGACCGGTCGCGACCAAGACCGAGGACGGCTCGTACCTCGCGATCTACTGGGTGCACGAACCCGATGCGGACGTCGCCGACGCCTGGGCTCAGAAGCAGGTCGGCGAACTCTACGCCGCCGGACGTGGTTTCGCCGAGCGTGAGCACGTCCACACCGGGCAGTACCTGCCGGACTCGGACATCTCGGCACACGAGGACGGTGTCCCGCTCGAGCTCGCACACGATCATCGTTACGGTGGGCTCGTCACAGTCATGATCGAGCCGGCCGACGGCGTCGACCGCGCCACCGCGCTCGAGACCGTCAATAACGGCCCCGTCGCGAAGCTCCTCGCCACCGGCACCGTCGATCTCGTGAGCAACTGGCGCATGAAGCCCTGGCCCGCCGATCACAGCGTGCCGATGAAGATGGGTAACGACGGCGGATCCACCGACCGCATCCTGCAGATGTGCTTCCTCGAGGGAGATCCCGCCGAGAGCTGGCAGCACATCGTCGACTACGCCGCGAACATCGAGAGCTCGGGTGCCGGTCGCGTCACCTTCGCGTCACCGTTCATCCCGACGGTGGTCGGTACGGACAAGTACACCGACGAACTGTGGTGACGCCTGTGTTGAACGGTGAGAAGATCCTGGTGACCGGGGTGACCGGGCAGATCGCCTTCCCGATCGCGAGAATGCTCGCGACCGAGAACGAGGTGTGGGGTCTGGCTCGGTTCAGCAGGCCCGAAGACCGGCAGCGTGTGAGCGAAGCGGGAATCACCCCGGTGACATGCGATCTCGGTGAGGGCGACTTCGCCGGCGTCCCGGCCGACTTCACGTACGTAGTACACCTGGCGGCGAGTCTGGCTGCGGGATGGGATTACGACGCTGCGATCCGCGCGAACGCCGAAGGAACCGGACTCCTTCTGCAGCACTGCCGATCTGCCAAAGGCGCCCTCGTGATGTCGACCCATTCGGTCTATCGGCCGCAGGACGACCCCTTGCACGTGTTCACCGAACAGTCGCCGCTGGGGGAGTGCAACAGCACGCACACCCCGACCTACTCGGTGTCGAAGATCAGCCAGGAAGCCACCGCCCGGCTTGCCGCGCGCGCATTCGGTATCCCGGTCACGATCGCTCGGATGAACGCCTCGTACGGTCCCAACGGCGGACTGCCTGCAATGCACATCGATGCCATCGCCGAAGGCCGGCCGATCACCACCCGCTGGGATCCGTGCATGTACAGCCCGATCTACGAAGACGACATCAATACCCAGGTGAGTGCTCTGCTCGAGGGGGCTTCCACCCCTACCCGCATCGTCAACTGGGGTGGCGACGAACCGGTGAGCGTCCAGGAATGGGCGGCCTACGCCGGCGAGTTGATGGGGGTCGACCCCGTTGTCGACGTGGCTCCGATCGAGGGAACGTTGCGCGGATCCATCGCGGACACCACGTTTCGTGCCTCTATCACCGGGCCGTGCGCAGTGGATTGGCGCGAAGGCATCCGCCGGACGATCGCCGCTCGCCATCCGGACAAGCTCGTCGCGTCCGCCCTCTCGTGAGAATCCTTTCGTAGAACACCATTTGGGAGAAGACATGCCGACGACAGAGCACGATGTGCTGCCTACCGAACGGACCGGAACGCCGGCGAGCCCGGAACTTCTGGAACGCCGCGCAATGTTCGCCGCTACCGAGGTCGACCCCGCGCTGGGAATCACGACCGGTGACGCGGAATTCGCGGGTGTGCAGTGCCGGACCGTCCGGGCCGGTGACCGTGCCACCATCCTCTATCTGCACGGGGGCGGATACCGGATGGGCAGCCCGGAGGCGTACAACGCCTACGCAGCGAAGATCGCGGCCGGCGCCGAGGCCACTGTCGTCCTGCCGCGGTATCGACTTGCGCCGGAGAACCCGTTCCCGGCAGGGCTTCGCGACGCCGTCGCTGTCTACGAAGCACTCGCATCCGCAGCGGAGGGGCCGATCGTCCTTGCCGGTGACTCGGCGGGCGCTGGTCTCGCCGCCTCGGTGGTCGTCGCGGCAAGGGCGGGTGGCCTGCACACTCCCGACGGATTGATGCTTCTGTCACCGTGGCTCGACTTGCGCTGCTCGTCGTCGTTCTACGAAACCGCGCCCGACGTCTTCTTCCCGCTGGCAACAGCAGAGTCGGCACGCGAGGATTACCTGCAGGGCGCCCCGGAAAGCGACCCGCTGGCCTCGCCGTTGCTGGCCGACCACACCGAATTCCCGCCCACGTTGATCCAGGTGGGCGGCAACGAGGCGCTTGTCGGTGATGCGCTCGCGATGGCCGGATCCCTCGCGACCGCGAACATCACCTGCGTTCTGGAAGTGGTTGCAGGCCAAGGGCACACGTGGCCGTTGATCCAACCCGATCACAGCGTCACCCTCGCGTCGATCGAGTCGTGCGTGCGGTTCGTCCGCTCGATCGGATCAGGCAAGGACGCCGGCCGGTAGGGCAGACGCCCGAGATCCTGACCCGTCAGGCCTGCTCGGCGATTGGGGTGAGCACCGATCGTGCTTCGGTGATCAGTTGCGTGAATCCGGGTTCTTCGATCGGCCAGTGCCCGCAGTTGTCGAGCAGTACCGACCGAGTGGGGGCGGAGATGCGGTCGAGGAACCGCTGACTGGGCGGAGGCGGGGTCCATCGGTCGGCCGCGGGGTGCAGGAGCGTAACCGGGGCCGAGGTGAACTGCTCGGGCGATGTGTGCGGGTAGGCGAACCAGTCCGCGAAGAAGCCCAGGGGGACGGTCACCCCTCCTCCGCGCGGATCGGATGCGACTGCTCGGAAGGATGGAACGTGGCACGGGGACCCCCTGCGGTAAGGTGGTTGACTATTCAATTAATTCTGGAGGTTCGGACGTGCAGTTCGGAATTTTCACCATCGGTGACGTCACACCGGACCCCACCACGGGCGCTGCCCCGAGTGAGCACGAGCGCATCGTCTCCATGACCGAGATCGCCTTGAAAGCCGAGGAGGTCGGGCTCGACGTCTTCGCCACAGGGGAGCACCACAATCCGCCCTTCGTGCCGTCCTCGCCGACCACCATGCTCGGCTGGATCGCCGCACGGACGGAAAAGCTCATCCTCTCCACCGCAACCACGCTGATCACCACCAACGATCCGGTCAAGATCGCCGAGGACTACGCGATGCTCCAGCATCTGTCCGGCGGCCGTGTCGACCTGATGATGGGTCGCGGCAACACCGGCCCGGTCTATCCGTGGTTCGGCAAGGACATCCGGCAGGGAATCCCGCTGGCCATCGAGAACTACCACCTGCTCCGGCGTCTGTGGCGCGAGAAGGTTGTCGACTGGGAGGGCAAGTTCCGGACCCCGCTGCGCGGCTACACCTCGACACCCAGCCCGCTCGACGGCACACCGCCGTTCGTATGGCACGGTTCGATCCGCTCGCCGGAAATCGCCGAACAGGCAGCGTTCTACGGCGACGGCTTCTTCCACAACAACATCTTCTGGAACAAGGAACACACCCAGCAGATGATCACCCTGTACCGGAACCGCTTCGAGCAGTACGGGCACGGCGCGGCCGAGCAGGCCATCGTCGGACTCGGCGGCCAGGTGTTCATGGCGAGCACCGAGGCGGAGGCCAAGCGGGTGTTCCGGCCGTACTTCGACAACGCGCCCGTCTACGGCCACGGCCCGTCCCTCGAGGAGTTCACGACGACGACTCCGCTGACCGTGGGCACGCCCGAGCAGGTCGTCGAACGTACCCTCGGTTTCGCCGACTACGCGGGCGACTACCAGCGTCAGCTTTTCCTCATGGATCACGCCGGTCTGCCGCTCGACGTGGTGCTCGAGCAGATCGAGATCCTCGGTCGTGAGGTGGTGCCGGTGCTCCGCACCGAGTTCGACCGCCGGCGCCCCGCGCACGTGCCGTCCGATCCGCCCACCCATGCGTCGCTCGTGACCGAAGGCCCCGGGTCACCGCACCGGCTCGTCGCCCCGGCTACGACCGACGGCGCCGCCGGAGCCCGGAAATAAGCGAGGGAGCCGCCGGCGTCACCGCCAGGTGATCGGCAATCCGACCGAGGCCAGCCACGCGTCGACGTCGTGGCCGTGGGCGGCGATGCCGTCGACCGCTTCGAACGCGCAACACCGCGCGTTCGGCGTCGTCGGTGTCGATCAGGCCCGCGGCGACGGCGGCGAACAATTCGTCGACATCTTCGACCGCGGTGCCGACACCGGTGTCGACCAGTAGATCGAGGTAGTGGTCGCGCGAATGCCACACGTCACCGTCTCGCCAGAATTCGCCCACATCGACGTAGCGATCCAGGTCGCGCTCGTGCCCGGGACGGTAATGGAAGATGGTCACCCGGAGGTGCCGGGACGGTAGGACCCAGGACTCGATATAGCCGAATTCGTGATGGTCCGCCGGACGCGCCATGTACAGGCCCCAGGGTTCGACCCGGTAGACCTCGACCGGTCGCACGTTGCCCTTCGGGTCGGTGTTGGTCTGCGCGGGAACGTCGAAGCGTTCCACTTTGATGGGGTGAAGGTGCGGCGGCATGCCCGCACGTTACCGCCCGTGCAGGAACCGGCGTTGCGCCTCGGTGGGGGATCGGTGGGCCCGTCGGCCGGCGGCACGTGTCGGTGGGAGCAATTACCCTGGAATCATGGCGTTCGCAAGTGAGCATCCCGTAGTCGCCCATTCCGAGTTCCGTCCTGTCGGCGAGATCGAACGCACCGATGCCCCGTTCGAGGTCGTCAGCGAGTACGAACCCGCCGGCGACCAGCCTGCTGCGATCGACGAACTCGAGCGCAGGCTGAAGGCGGGGGAGAAGGACGTCGTTCTGCTCGGTGCGACCGGTACCGGTAAGTCCGCGACCACCGCGTGGCTCATCGAGCGGTTGCAGCGTCCCACCCTGGTGATGGCACCGAACAAGACCCTCGCCGCGCAGCTTGCAAACGAGTTGCGGGAGATGTTGCCCCACAACGCCGTCGAGTACTTCGTCTCGTACTACGACTACTACCAACCCGAGGCGTACATCGCGCAGACCGATACCTACATCGAGAAGGACTCGTCGATCAACGACGACGTCGAGCGGTTGCGGCACTCCGCGAGTTCGTCGCTGCTGTCCCGCCGCGACGTCGTGGTGGTCGCCTCGGTGTCCTGCATCTACGGCCTCGGTACCCCGCAGTCCTATCTCGACCGGTCGATCCAACTGGATGTGGGCCTCGAGGTTCCGCGCGACGCCCTGCTCCGTCTGCTCGTCGACGTGCAGTACAACCGCAACGACCTAGCCTTCACCCGTGGCTCGTTCCGGGTCAAGGGCGACACCGTCGACATCATCCCGGCGTACGAGGAACTCGCGGTACGCATCGAATTCTTCGGCGACGAGATCGAGGCGCTCTACTACCTGCACCCGCTCACCGGTGACGTCGTCCGCAAGGTCGATTCGTTGCGGATCTTCCCGGCGACCCACTACGTGGCCGGGCCGGAGCGGATGGAACGGGCCGTAAAGAGCATCGAAGCCGAACTCGAGGAACGCCTTGCCGACCTCGAGAACCGCGGAAAGCTTCTCGAGGCTCAGCGGCTGAGGATGCGCACGCAGTACGACCTCGAGATGATCCGGCAGGTCGGATTCTGCTCCGGTATCGAGAACTACTCGCGGCACATCGACGGCCGGCCAGCAGGTTCCGCACCCGCCACGCTGATCGACTACTTCCCGGAGGACTTCCTTCTCGTCATCGACGAGTCGCACGTGACGGTGCCCCAGATCGGTGCCATGTACGAAGGCGACATGTCGCGCAAGCGCAACCTCGTCGAGTTCGGTTTCCGGCTGCCCTCGGCCGTCGACAACCGCCCGCTCACCTGGGAGGAGTTCGCGTCTCGAATCGGCCAGACCGTATACCTGTCGGCGACGCCCGGACCGTACGAACTCGGACGTACCGGCGGCGAATTCGTCGAACAGGTGATCCGCCCGACCGGCCTGGTCGACCCGAAGGTCGTCGTCAAACCCACCAAGGGCCAGATCGACGACCTGATCCACGAGATCCGGGAGCGGGCCGACCGCGACGAACGCGTGCTCGTCACGACGCTGACCAAGAAGATGGCCGAGGACCTCACCGACTACCTGCTCGAACTCGGTATCCGGGTGCGGTACCTGCACTCCGACATCGACACGTTGCGCCGCGTCGAACTGCTCCGGCAGTTGCGTCTGGGCGAGTACGACGTCCTCGTGGGCATCAACCTGCTCCGTGAGGGTCTCGACCTTCCCGAGGTGTCGCTCGTCGCGATCCTCGACGCCGACAAGGAAGGCTTCCTCCGGTCGAGCACGTCGCTGATCCAGACCATCGGACGCGCGGCGCGCAACGTGTCCGGCGAAGTACACATGTACGCGGACAAGATCACCGACTCGATGGCCCGCGCCATCGACGAGACGGACCGTCGCCGCGAAAAGCAGGTCGCCTACAACAAGGAGCACGGCCTCGACCCGCAACCGTTGCGCAAGAAGATCGCCAACATTATGGACCAGGTGTATCAGGAAGCAGAGGACACCGAAGCCATCGAGGTGGGCGGCTCGGGCCGCAATGCGTCGCGAGGGCGCCGGGCTCAGGGCGAGTCGGGACGCGCGACGAGTTCCGGCGTAGTCGAGGGTCGCGACACCTCGACGATGCCCCGTGCCGAATTGGCCGATCTCGTGCAGCAACTCACCGACCAGATGATGCAGGCCGCACGCGATCTGCAGTTCGAGCTTGCGGGCCGGTTGCGCGACGAGATCGCCGATCTCAAAAAGGAATTGCGAGGGATGGACGCTGCCGGCCTGAAGTAGCCGAGGCCCACGCAGCCCGTAGCGGATCCCGTGACGTAGGCCTCACCTGCAGGATTTGTCGCGCCACGGTGTGGTGTGGGACCCAAATGCCCCATGCGCCCCGATGTCACCGATACTGTCTACGCCAGCGCCGGGCGAGGGAGGGCACCCACGTCTTCCACCGGCACCATCGGCGGTATGCGTCGGTGACCGGATACTCGATGGAGGAACGAATGAGCGCCTACCGGACCATTGTCGTCGGGACGGACGGTTCGGAATCGTCGTACAAGGCGGTGGAGAAGGCAGCGGCTCTGGCGGGGGACGCCGGCGCGAAGTTGGTGATCGCCTGCGCGTACTACCCCGCAGATCCCAAGGACACGGCGCAGGCCGTGGACGTGCTGCGTGACGAGGCCTATCAGGTCACCGGTTCCGCACCGACCTACGACATTCTCCGTACCGCGCGGGAGAAGGCGACCGTCGCCGGCGCGAAGAACATCGTCGAGCGGCCCATCGTCGGGTCGCCCGTCGAGTCGCTTCTCGCGCTCGTCGCCGAGGTCGAGGCCGACCTCATCGTGATCGGCAACCGTGGACTCAACACCCTCACCGGCCGGCTCCTGGGTTCGGTCCCCTCGGATGTCGCGCGCAAGGCGACCTCCGACGTGCTGGTCGTGCACACCGTCCGCTGATACCGCCGGCGCCGGGCAACCGGCACCAAGTCAGCAGTAGGTGTCGCGGGTGATCTCGACATAGTGCCGGGCGGCGTCGTCGTCCGGCACTGTCGTGTGCGTCGCTTCCGCTGCATACGCGGCGAGCGGCCGGGCCGTCTCCAGGATGCGCTCCTCCGGCACACCCGCTGCCACCTGATCGCACAGTCCGCGAGCCACCGCGAGCAGTGTCTCGTCCGGGATGTCCGCGACCAGGCCGGCTTTCGTCAACGTCTCCTTCAGGTGCGTGGCGCGGCCGTCCAGCACGGGTGGTTCGACCGCCGCAGTGGGAGCAGGTGTCTCTGTCGCCTCGACCTGGTCGACGTCCGTGCTCCCCGAGCAGGCAGCAGCGGTGAGCACCGCCGCAGCGGCGAGCCCCACCCGAGCGGCGGCGCCGATCGGCAACCGTCCCATCACCTTCACCTCACACCCTCTGACGAACCGGACGCACGTGTCGCGGGGGGCCGCAGCGACGGCACCGTGCACAGGACCGTACCGCCCCCGCATTACGGAACGGTTCCGATGCCCCCCGCCGTCATTGCTCAGCTGGGCACCGGAGCGGCGATGCCGTCGAGCACCCGGGGAAGTTCGGTCGTGTACAGCACGCCGAGCCGTTGGGTCGCTCGCGTCAGCGCCACATAGAGGTCGTTCATGCCGCGCGGTGATTCGGAGAGGATCTCGGACGGCTCCACCAACAGCACGGAATCGAACTCGAGGCCCTTGACGTCCTTGACGGCGGCCACCGTCACCGACTGCGACGCCAGATGCGCCCACTCGGGAACCAGCCGCGGCGGGACCAGAACTGCCGTCGTGCCCGGGCCCGACTCCTCGCCGAGTGCCTCACGGACAGCCTCGGCCAACGTGGCGGCGTCCACCGGCCGCGCCCAGGGCTCGTACCCGGATTCGCGGACCGACTCCGGCGGGACCTGTGCGGGGTCGATCTCCGCGAGCACCGCATGCGCGACACGCATGATCTCGGCCGGGGTGCGGTAGTTGACGGTCAGTTCCGCCTTCTTCCACCGGTTCGCCACGTACGGCTCGAGAACCTGCTGCCACGACGTGCTGCCCGCGGGATCGCCCGTTTGCGCCGTGTCACCCACGAGGGTCATCCAGCGGTTCGGGATGCGGCGCATCAGGGCACGCCATGCCATCTCCGACAACTCCTGCGCCTCGTCGACGATCACGTGGCCGTAGGTCCAGGTGCGATCACCGGCAGCCCGCTCCGCAGTCGTCTCGAAACGGCGGTGGTCCTGTCGCTCGGCGAGTTGCGACGCGTCGATGAGGTCGTAGGCCATGAGGAGTTCGGGGTCGAGGTCGTCTTCGAGATCCTGCGGCGCCGACCCTGTCAAGATGTCGAGGGCTCCTTGGGCGTCGGCGATCTGCCGGCGCCACCGGCGGGAAGCGCGCTCCCGTTCCGCGGCGTCGTCCACCCCGAGCAACTCGGCGATCTCGTCGAGAAGTGGAGCGTCGGCGGCACTGAACCGGCCACCGCTGTGCGGACGGTACAACGCGTCGATCTCGTCCTCCGACAGCCTGGGCGCGGCCGAGGCGAGACGTTCCCGCGAGCCCAGCAGATCCGTGAGCACCTGCTGCGGTGTCAGCTCCGGCCACAACGCGTCGATTTCGGACACGATGTCCCGGTCCGCGCGCATCTCCGACCGGATGTCGTCGATGTCGTCGCGGCTCAGCAGATTGCCGCCGTTGACGAGATCGGTGCCGATGATCGAGGCGAGCTGATCCGCGAGTGCTTCGATGACCGCGGACACGAAGATGGGTCGAGCCAGGTTGTGCGGCCGCCGCGACGAGCGTGCCCGCCCGCGCGCCCGCGTGACCGACTTCCGGTCCAGGGTGAGGCGATAGGTATCGAAGGACAGGACGACGGGGGAGGCCGGGACCTCCTGCCGGTCCCGCACCGCCTTCTTGAGGATGTCGATCATCGCCGACGAGCCCTTGAGTTCACCGGCCACGCGGTTGTCGTCCAGGGTCGCCTTCACGCCGGGATACATATCCCCGACGGTGGACAGCAGCACGCCGGTCTCACCGAGCGACGGCAGCACCTGCCCGATGTAGTCGAGGAACGTGGAGTTCGGGCCGATGATCAGCACGCCGCTCTTCGCAAGCTGCTTGCGGTACGTGTAGAGCAGATATGCGGCGCGATGCAACGCCACCGCGGTCTTGCCGGTGCCCGGCCCGCCCTGCACCACGAGCACGCTGCGGTGCTCCGACCGGATGATCGCATCCTGCTGTGCCTGGATGGTGGCGACGATGTCGTGCATCTGTCCGGTACGCGCCGCGTTGAGGGCAGCCAGCAGGGCCGACTCGCCGGCCACTCCGCCAGCGGCCGGGGTATCGGAGTGCTCGCGCGCCGCGTCGAGGTCGAGGTACTCGTCGTTCAGGGCGGTCACCGACCGGCCGCGGCTGCGGAGGTGGCGGCGCAGCACCACCCCGTCGGGTGTCGCGGGGGTGGCGAGGTAGAACGGCCGCGCCTGCGGCGCTCGCCAGTCCAGCAGGAGCGACTCGTAGTCGTTGTCTTCGTCCAGGATGCCGATGCGGCCGATGTACCGGCTGTCGAGTTGCTCTGCGCCGTCGACGGTGTCGCGCACGTCGATGCGCCCGAAGCACAACCCGTGTTCCGCGGCGTCGTACTTCGCGAGATCTTCCGTGTACATCTGCGTGAACGACTCACGTTCGCTGCGTGCCTGCGGTGTACCGCCCGATTCGCGGAGTACGCGCGTGAGACGGTTCTTCGCGTAGTCGCGCAGGTCGTCGAGGTGCCGGTACAGCATCGAGACGTATGCCTGCTCGTGGTCGAGGTCGGGGTGGGACGCGCCATCGGCCGGCACATGAACTCCTCGGATAGAAACAGATCGAACGCGTGGGGCGTCGACGGAAGTGCCCGAGAAGTCTAGTCGGATCGCCGGGGGCGTCGAGGAACACCCGGAGACAAAGCGGCAGGCACGCGGATCCGGGTGGATCCACGTGCCTGCCGCGGAAGCCGATCACTCGGCTCGCTGTGCTCGTTTCGAGGCGGTCTTACCGCTTCTTCTCGAGCGCCTTACGGTTCTTCTCGATGGTCTTTTCTGCCTGCTTGCGGGCCTTCTCGGCGCTGATCCGGGCCTTCTCAGCGGCCTTGAGCGCCTTGGCGTTGAGCACCGCCGAACGCTCGTCTGCAAGCTGTGCCCACTCGCTGCTGCGATCACGGGCGGTGTCCAGGAACTTGGTGCCGCGTACACGGGCGACCTCGGCGATCTCGGGGCCGCGTTCCTTCGCGACGTCGAGCAGTTCGGTGCCGCGCTCGCGTGCGGTGTCCGCGAACACGGGGCCGCGTTCCTTCGCGATGTCGATCAGGCCGGTGCCGCGCTCCCGTGCGCGTTCTGCGAGTACGGGGCCACGATCACGCGCAACCTCGAGGAAGTCGGTGCCGCGTTCCTTCGCCACCTCGGCGAGGACGGGACCACGTTCCTTGGCGACATCGAGCAGATGACCACCGTGTTCGGCTGCGTCACCGGTCAGGGACTTCACGCGATCGGCGACGTTGCTGAAAGCCTCCGCAGTGCCGCGATCGGAGGAAGCTGCGAGGGGGAGAGCCGCAGCCACGGAAGCCTGGGCGTGCCGCGCCGCGCGGCGGCCTCGCCATCCGAGCGACGGTTTGCCTTCGGTGTCCACCGCGGCGATGAGAAGTCCGCCCAGAAGGCTGACGCTCTTGATGAACTCGGTGCGCTGCCGGGACCGCGTTTCGGCGTCCTGTGCGTTCCAGAAGTCGTGGCCGACCGCAGTGCTGGGTACGAGAGTTCCGGCGAGGGCGAGTGCCGAGAGTCGAGGTGCCTTGCCCAGCGCGAACAGTGCGCCGGCGCCGATCTGCACCGCTGCGTTGAGCTGGATCAGCGTCTCGGGGTTGCTCGGGAGCCGATCGGTGACCGAGGCGGGCAGTACATTCACCGCCTGATCCAGCCCGGGTTGGGCCGCCTTCGCCCGCGGAGCGGGATTGCGGAGAGCATCGACGCCCCCGGCAATGAAAATGGACGCGAGCATCGGTCTCGCGAGTCTCCGGACGATCATGTAATTCCTCCCGTTGTCGGGTGTGTTGCCACCGGACCCCGTGTACCCCCACTGCCGTCGGAATATGCCCCGGGCATCCCGGAGCGCTGCCCGAGATGCCCTTTTCCGTCCCGAAGGGTCAATTCGCATCGGACGGAAAAGAGAGATAAGCAGAATTAAGGCGGCTCCACCCTTCGCCGCGGCCGAGGTGGCCGTCCGTTGAAGGCTTGTGCCCCAACGGTTTCGAGAAGATGAGCCGTGCAAGGTCTCGCGCACGACGTCTGACATCGGCGACCGGGTGGTGCCAAAAGTTCGGTCGTAGACGCACCCTCAGCTCTGTACGCGCCGGGGATCAAACCCGTGCTGGGTTCGTCTTCGCTTTCCCGGGTGACAGCACAAGGTCGGCGACGACCTCGAAATATGGCGCGTCGGTACCGCGGCTCGTGGTCCGCTCCACCGACACGCGCGCGGCCGGGCCGTCCAGCCGGAGAGTCGCGATCTGATTGCCGAAAGTGGGCCCGGCGATCCGGTCCCACTCCACCGGTGAGGGAGGCGCGGGAGCGACGAGCCGGAGCAGTGCCCGTACCGAACGTTCCGCGGCGCGACTCCACGCTGCCCGGAATCCGGCCCGAACCACCGCCGGAACGCGATTGTGCAGTGGTGAACACGTCAACTGATACACCAGTGACTGTGTCGGAAAAGTGAAGCGTGCTTGTGCCGCGTAGGCGTGGTGCACGTCGCCCGACAACACGCAGATCGTCGCCGGCGGGGTACCGGACGAACCGGTGCGGCCTCCCCTGGCAACCTCGCCGAAAAGTCGAGCGAGCCGGTCGAACGAGTCGTGGAACGCTGCCCAGTGTTCGAGATCGGCACCGCGGCGCAGCGTCTCCGCCCACCGTGCGAGTCGCGGACCCCGCTCTCCGAACGCCAACTGCTCGTCCCAGGACTCGGCGTCGTGCAGCGCTCGGGGAAGCAGCCAGGGCAACGACGTTCCCACAAGAAGATGGTCGTAGTCGCCGACCGTCTGGTCTTCGATCCAGTCGAACTCCGGGTCGGACACCATCTCGCGCCGCTCCGAGGTGAGCACGCGGCCGCAACGCGAGTCGATCACGAGAAGGCGCACCGACCCGAAATCCCGGCGATAGGACCACTGCACTCCGTTGCCGCCGTCGGCTTCCTCGTCGGCGTCGGAGGCGAACGCGCGGAGAATTGCAGTCGCGTCCTCGCCGGCCCCGCGAACCTTCGCGTACAACTCGTTCGACTTCAGTTCGTTCGGTGAGAGGTTCCCGAGGTGCTGGTAGATCCAGTACGACATGAGCGCACCGACGATGCGTTCCTCCCACCAGTTGCTCGCCTCGAATTCCGCGCGCCACGACTGCGAAGTGTTCCAGTCGTCGTGCACGTCGTGGTCGTCGAAGATCATCGAGGTCGGCACGGTCGAGAGCAGCCACCGCACCTCGGGATCCGACCACGACTGCGCATACAGCCATGTGTATTCCTCGAAGTCGCGCACCTGGGCGCCGGGTGGTTCGTCGAGGTCGTGCCGCTCACCGACGCGGCGCAGGATCTCCTCCGACAATTCGTCGGCGTACACCTGGTCACCGAGGAGGACCAAGGCGTCGGGCCACTTTTCGCGCGACTGCGTCCTCATCCGCTGGGCATACACGGCGAGCGCGTCCGCGCCGAGAGAATCGTCGTTTCCGTGCTCGGTGGTAGCGACCCGGCACGACCCGAAGGCAAGTTCGAAGCGGCCGTCATCGGCGAGGGAGCGGATGACGGAAGGATCATCGTCCGCGGTCGGCCAGACGTCGATGTCGTCGAGCCGGACGTTGTACGGGGTGGTGGAGCCCGGCTCCAGGCCTTCGATCACCACGAGGGCGTAATGGTGTCCAGCCACCGACCAGGTCGGTTCGGAACGACCGAGAATCTCGACGGTGCAGGGCGCAGACGTTTCCACCCAGACCGTCGCATCCGTGGAGCCGACGTGTCTGAGGACGGGGCCGAGCAGAAGTGCCGCCATGATTCACCGTGCCGGAAGGTCACAAGCGCGAGGTCTGATGCGACCGAATGGTACCGGCTCGGCCGGTCGATCCCCGCGAAACGAGCACGGGAAAACGGAATCGGAGGACTCTTGGTCATGCCGGACTGCTCGGCCCGGCACAGCGCGCAACGAGGGGAGCCCGGCGTGGACGACAGCCAGGACGACACCGATTGGAACAACCTCGACGACGACGCGAAGCGGCAGGCGAAGGAAAAAGCCGAGGAGGTACGCATGATGTACGAACCCGGCGTCCGGCGCACCGCCATCGTTCCGGGTACCGACGGCATGGTCTCGGGTACGGCCTTCGCCGACCCCGACGAAGACAACCGCGAGGACGAATCCGGAAAGGACCGGCAGTAGGAGCGATCGGATCCTGCCGGACGCCGGATCTCCGGTCGGTGGCGATGGCGCGGAATCGCACGCGAGGAGGCCACGGTGGTGCAAGATGTGCGGATGCCTGCACACATCACCACCGCACCGCCCACGGTTCACACCGCGCTCCTCGGTCTGGGGGTCTACCGGCCTCGTCGTGTCGTGCCCAACTCGGAGATCGTCGAGCGCATCGATTCCACCGACGAATGGATCCGAACACGCTCCGGGATCACCGCGCGCCGCTGGGCCGACTCGGACGAAACCATCGTGTCGATGAGTACCGCGGCCGCCCGCGACGCGCTCACCGCGGCGGGCATGGATGCCGACCAGATCGACGCCGTCGTCCTGGCCACTTCGTCGCAGATGGTGCTGGGACCGTCGGCAGGAGCTGTGGTCGCCACCGAGTTGGGCATGCACAACACGGCCGCCTACGACGTCTCCGCCGGTTGCGCCGGTTTCTGCTACGCGCTCGGTAACGCGTCGAGCCTGGTGCGCGCAGGCCAGGCGCGCAACGTCCTCGTCATCGGCGTGGAGCGACTGTCGGATCTTCTCGATCCCACCGACCGGTCCTGCGCGTTCATCTTCGCCGACGGCGCCGGTGCCGCGATCGTGGGGCCGTCGGATTCGGAGGGGATCGGACCGGTTGCCTGGGGTTCGGACGGCAGCCAGACCGACGCGATCAAGCAGGACAAGGACTTCCAGCAGTATTTTGCCGAGGTCGACGCCGCGCTGGCCGGTGGACCCGCCCCGGAACGCCCGTACATCCGAATGAACGGAGCAGCGGTGTTCCGGTGGGCCGTGACGTTCCTGGAGTCGGCCTGCAAAGACGCCCTCGCCCGGTCCGGCGTCACAGCCGACGATCTCGATGCGTTCGTCCCGCACCAGGCCAACAGCCGCATCACCGACGCGCTGATCCGGACCCTGGGACTGCCCGAAACCGCAGCGGTCGCCCGTGACATCGCCGAAACCGGGAACACCAGTGCCGCCTCGATACCGATGGCGATGGAGCAACTGCTCCGTTCCGGTGCTTCCAAGCCCGGCGATCTCGCGCTGCTGCTCGGCTTCGGCGCCGGACTGTCCTATGCCGGGCAGGTCGTACGTTTGCCGGCAATCGTGTAGTTCGCGCCGGCCGCGGTCCGGCGCCGCGTCATCGCGCCGAAGAAGCGCCCGCCACCGCCGCCGCTGTCCGCTCGTGCGGATAGTCGGCGGCGCGGTGCTGGAACGCGGTGATTGCCGGATTCCGGATCACCCCGTCGCGGATTTCGATCGCACGGGTGATGACCAGATCGTCGTCCCACGCGTCGGGGCCGGACAAGACCGTCCGCAGGTGAGGGAGCAGCGCTTCGCTGATCTCCCAGGTCGCGGAGTTCCACAGGTACGAGGGACTGTGGTCCACCGCGTAATAGGTGACGTTGTCGCCCACCACGAAGCTCGGCTCGGTGAACGAGGTGGGACGCGCCCAGCTGAAACCCATACCGGCGTCGCACGACACGTCGACGATCAGGCTGCCGGACGCAAAGGCCGCCAGATCCTCTTCGATCAGGAAGGTCAGCGGCTCGTTGGGATCTTGGAGCACGCAATTGACGACGATGTCGTTCTCCGCGAGGTACGGCGCGAGAGGCACCCGCCCCTCGTCGGTGAGCACGTAACTCCGGTGCGGATCGGTGGCGTCGTGTTCGAACCTGACGATCTGTGCCGAATGGATCGGGGATCCGACCGCCGCGACGTCGCGGTTAGTCAGCACCCGGACGTCGTCGACGCCGTGCGCGTTCAGCGCAGTCACCGCGCCGCGTGCCGTAGCCCCGAACCCGATGACGACGGCTCGCAGACGCCGGCCGTAGTCACCGGTGGAGCCGATGATCTGCAGGCCGTGGATGACGGAGCTGTATCCGGCGAGTTCGTTGTTCTTGTGGAACACGTGGAGGCCGAAACTGCCGTCGCTGCGCCAGTGGTTCATCGCTTCGAAGGCGATCAGCGTCAGCCGCCGGTCGATGGCGTGCTGGGTGACGTCGGTGTCCTGGACACAGTGCGGCCAACCCCAGACGGTCTGCCCCTCACGGAACTCCGCGAGGTCCGCCGCCTGGAGCTTGGGCAGCGCGATCACGTCGCACTCCGCGATCAGCTGATCCCGGGAACGGAAACCGGCGACCCACGGCTCGATCTCGCAGTCGGACACCCCGAACGGCTCGCCGTACCCGGGTTCGAGATAGATGTGTGCACGCAAATCCTCGTCGATGCGAGAGAAATGGTGCGGATGGATCGGGAGGCGACGCTCGTTCTTTTTCCGAGAGCGCGCCAGAACACCGAGATCGAGCATATGTAGTTGTGCTCCTGCAAATTCGGGTGGTGAGTGGGAGTCGCGTCAGCGCTTCTTGACGTGGGCGACGATCTCGGGGTCTGCCTTGGCATTCCCGGATTTCTTGTCGGCCCGCTTTTCCTTCAGCGACTTGCCGGACCTCTTGGACATGGAACTGCGAGGCGATTTGTCGGCCATGCTGCCACCCTCATTCGAGGACCTGAACGGTCCTGATGGCCTGACACTACGGGATCACGGGCCCGATCCACGCCCGTGAACCGAAACGGACATCCTGGCGGTCACTCCCGGAGGGGGATCTCGGTCACCAACCGCGCTTGCGCCATTCACCCAGATGCGGACGTTCCGCGCCCAGCGTCGAATCCTTGCCGTGCCCGGGGTAGAACACCGTCTCGTCGTCGAAGCGGTCGAAGATCTTCGATTCGACATCGTCCATCAGCGAGCGGAAGGCGTCGTCGTCCGGCGTCTTGCCGACCCCTCCGGGAAAGAGGGAATCGCCGGTGAAGATGTGGTGCTTACCGGTGCCTTGTTCGGTGAGAACCAGCGCAACCGAGCCCGGTGTGTGCCCTGCGAGGTGAATCACTTCGAGATCCAGGTCACCCACCCGAAGCGACTTTCCCTCGGTAAGAATCCGGTCGGGAACCACCGGCAGCGGCCCGGCGTCGAGGGCGTGCGCGGCGGTGGGTACGCCGGTCGCCTGCGCGACCTGCTCGAGTCCCTGCCAGTGGTCCCAGTGCTGATGCGTCGTGACGACGAGTTCGAGGTGGGGAGCGTTGTCGCGGAGGAACTGCACGAGAATGTCGGGATCGTTTGCGGCATCGATGAATACAGACTTGCCGGTCGCGGTATCGGTGACGAGGTAGGTGTTGTTGTTCATCGGGCCGACGGCGAGTTTCACGATCTCCGCGCCGGGGACGGTGCGTCGCTGGGCGGGACCCCCGGGGGTGACATCGCCGGTGTAGGTGTCCTCGATGATCACGGGCTGCTGCGTCATACGGCAAACCTACCGTCGTACGGCCGTGGGTGAGACGAAGCACGCCCGGCCGCTGTCGGTGCCCCCGCCTACCATGGAAAAAGGCCGGACATCGGTCGTGTCTACAGGAAGGATATGGCGTGGCGGACCGCCTGATCGTGCGTGGAGCACGGGTACACAACCTGCGGGGTGTAGACCTGGACCTACCGCGCGACAGCCTCATCGTGTTCACCGGCCTGTCGGGATCTGGCAAGTCGAGCCTGGCGTTCGACACCATCTTCGCGGAGGGCCAGCGGCGCTACGTCGAGTCGTTGTCGGCATACGCCCGGCAGTTCCTCGGGCAGATGGACAAGCCGGACGTCGACTTCATCGAGGGCCTGTCGCCGGCTGTGTCCATCGACCAGAAGTCCACCAACCGCAACCCGCGGTCGACGGTCGGCACCATCACGGAGGTCTACGACTACCTCCGTCTGCTCTATGCGCGCGCCGGCACGCCACACTGCCCGGTTTGCGGTGAAGAGATCTCCCGGCAGACCCCGCAGCAGATCGTCGACCAGGTCCTCGACATGGAGGAGGGCGCGCGGTTCCAGATCCTCGCGCCGGTCGTGCGTACCCGCAAGGGCGAGTTCGTGGACCTGTTCGAGCAGCTCAGCGTGCAGGGCTATTCGCGTGTGCGGGTGGACGGCGTCGTCTATCCGCTGTCGGATCCGCCGAAGCTCAAGAAGCAGGAGAAGCACGACATCGAGGTCGTGGTCGACCGGCTGGCCGTCAAACCGAGCGCCAAGCAGCGTCTGACCGACTCGATCGAAACCGCTCTGCGCCTCGCGGAAGGCGTGGTCGCGCTCGATTTCGTCGACCGCGACGAGAACGCGCCGGATCGTGAGCGCCGGTTCTCCGAATCTCTGGCGTGCCCCAACGGCCATCCCCTGGCAATCGACGATCTCGAGCCGCGTTCGTTCTCCTTCAACTCGCCCTACGGCGCGTGCCCCGAATGTGCCGGTCTCGGTGTCCGGAAGGAGGTCGACGTCGATCTCGTCGTGCCCGACCCGGACGTCAGCCTGGCGGACGGCGCGATCGCGCCCTGGTCCATGGGCCAGAGTGCGGAATACTTCACGCGCCTGCTGACCGGTCTCGCCGACGTCATGGGGTTCGACATCGACACGCCGTGGAGGAAGCTTCCCGCCAAGGTCCGCAAGGCAGTCCTCGAGGGGAGCACCGACCAGGTGCACGTGCGGTACAAGAACCGGTACGGCCGGGTGCGTTCGTACTACGCCGAGTTCGAAGGTGTGATGCCGTTCCTGCATCGGCGCCTCGAGCAGACCGAGTCCGATCAGATGAAGGAACGCTACGACGGCTACATGCGGGAAATCCCTTGTCCCGCATGTAAAGGCGCCCGGCTGCGGCCGGAGATCCTTTCGGTCACCATCACCGCCGGCAACCACGACAGCAAGTCGATCGCAGAGGTCTGCGAGCTGTCGATCGCCGAGTGCGCCGAGTTCCTCGACACCCTGACCCTGGGCAGCCGTGAGGCGGCCATCGCCGGTCAGGTGCTCAAGGAGGTGCAGGCAAGGCTCGGGTTCCTGCTCGATGTCGGCCTGGACTACCTGTCGCTCGCCCGCGCCGCCGCGACGCTCTCCGGTGGCGAGGCGCAGCGCATCCGGCTCGCGACCCAGATCGGGTCCGGTCTCGTCGGCGTCCTCTATGTGCTCGACGAACCGTCGATCGGGTTGCATCAGCGCGACAATCGCCGGCTCATCGACACCCTCACGCGGTTGCGCGATCTGGGGAACACCCTGATCGTCGTCGAGCACGACGAGGACACCGTCCGCGCGTCCGACTGGGTCGTCGACATCGGCCCCCGCGCCGGCGAGCACGGCGGCCGCGTGGTGCACAGCGGCACCTACAAGGAACTGCTCGACAACCCCGAGTCGCTGACCGGCGCGTACCTGTCCGGCCGCGAAGCCATCGAGATCCCGGCGATCCGTCGTCCCGTCGACCCCAAGCGGCAGATCACCGTCGTGGGTGCGCGGGAGAACAACCTCCACGACATCGACGTCTCGTTCCCGCTCGGTGTGCTCACCTGCGTCACCGGCGTATCCGGTTCGGGTAAATCCACGCTGGTCAACGACATTCTCGCGACGGTGATGGCGAACAAGCTCAACGGGGCGCGCCAGGTGCCCGGCCGGCACACCCGCATCAACGGTCTCGACCAGCTCGACAAGCTCGTGCGCGTCGACCAGTCTCCGATCGGTCGCACGCCGCGGTCCAACCCCGCGACCTACACCGGGGTGTTCGACAAGATCCGCACGCTGTTCGCGGCCACCACCGAGGCGAAGGTGCGCGGCTACCAGCCCGGACGGTTCTCTTTCAACGTCAAGGGCGGACGCTGCGAGGCGTGCTCGGGCGACGGCACCTTGAAGATCGAGATGAACTTCCTGCCCGACGTCTACGTGCCGTGCGAGGTGTGTCACGGGGCGCGGTACAACCGCGAAACCCTCGAGGTGCGCTACAAGGGCAAGACGATCGCCGAGGTCCTCGACATGTCGATCGAGGAGGCGGCCGAGTTCTTCCAGCCCGTCACCTCGATCCACCGCTATCTCAAGACACTCACCGAGGTGGGACTGGGATACGTGCGGCTGGGCCAGCCGGCCACCACGCTGTCCGGCGGCGAAGCCCAGCGCGTCAAGCTCGCGGCGGAACTGCAGAAGCGGTCGAACGGGCGCACCGCGTACATCCTCGACGAGCCGACCACCGGCCTGCACTTCGAGGACATCCGCAAACTGCTCGGCGTCATCAACGGGCTTGTCGACAAGGGCAACACCGTCATCGTCATCGAGCACAACCTCGACGTCATCAAGACGGCCGACTGGGTGATCGACATGGGACCCGAAGGCGGAGCCGGGGGCGGCACCGTCGTCGGACAGGGCACGCCCGAGGACATCGCCGAGGTGGAAGCGAGCTACACCGGGCGCTTCCTCGCCGAGGCGCTCGCGCCTGTACCGCCCGCGCCGAAGAAGGCTCCGGCCCGGAAGCGGGCGGCGAAGAAGAAGGTCGCGGCGAAATAGTCACGCAGGACACCCGGGAGCGGCGCCGAGCGCTGCGTCCCGGGTGTCGTGCTGTGCGGGTCGGATCAGTAGACGGGGCCGGTGTACTTCTCGCCGGGACCGAATCCGGGCTCGTCGGGAGTCGACGATGCCTCCCGGAACGCGCGCTGCAGTGCTTGCAGGCCCTCTCGGATCGGTCCGGCGTGCGGTCCGAGGTATTCCACCGACGCGGTGACGAGACCGGCCAGCGCCGTGATTACGCGCCGCGCCTCGTCGAGGTCGAGGTGGCTGCTCTGCTGGGGATCGGTGTCGCCGAGGCCCAATTTCTCGGCGGCGGAACTCATCAGCATCACGGCGGCGCGGCTGATCACCTCGACGGCCGGGATCTCGGCGAGTTCGCGCACGTCCTCCGGCGCAACGTTGGGGTCCTGGGGATCGGGTGCCTCGGTCATACCGTCGAGGATTCCACTGCGGGCCGGAGCGCCGCCGCGCGGGTGTGTGCTCGCGGGCCGATTCGAAGCCGGGAGCCATCTTTGCTAGACTGGAATCTACGACCGCCCGTGCCTCGCGGCATGGGCAGCAAAGTGGAGTCCGACTCCCACCTCTGGCGGCACTCAGATGCAGTTCAGTGGTCCGGTCTTCCCGGTGCTCGCACCGTGGATGCCGCATCCTCGAGGATGCAGGACGAATGTGCAGTCCAACTGCAGATCGTCGACCGGTCGGTATCGGACCCCGCGTGGAGCCTCGGCACCACAGCGGGGTCTTTTCGTCGAGGAATTCGGGCCACTAGCTGCGGTGCGGTCACACCGACCCACCGTTCTACCTAGGAGGCCACATCAGCGCTGAGACCCGCATCAACGAACGCATCCGAGTTCCCGAGGTCCGTCTCGTCGGACCTGGCGGGGAACAGGTCGGCATCGTGCGTGTTGAAGATGCACTCCGCCTGGCTATCGAAGCCGACCTCGACCTCGTCGAGGTGGCGCCCGACGCTCGGCCGCCGGTCTGCAAGATCATGGATTACGGCAAGTTCAAGTACGAGAACGCGCAGAAGGCGCGCGAATCGCGCAAGAACCAGCAGATGACCGTGATCAAGGAGCAGAAGCTCCGGCCCAAGATCGACGATCACGACTACGAGACCAAGAAGCGCAACGTCGTTCGCTTCCTCGAGGCCGGGTCCAAGGTCAAGGTCACCATCATGTTCCGTGGCCGTGAGCAGTCGCGTCCCGAACTCGGGTACCGGTTGCTGCAGCGTCTGGGTGCGGATGTCGCCGAACTCGGCTTCATCGAAACCTCCGCGAAGCAGGACGGTCGCAACATGACCATGGTGCTGGCCCCGCACAAGGGCGCGAAGACCCGCGCGAAGGCGCAGGAAGCCGCCCATGCTGCACCGGTCAACACCGCGCAGCCCTCGAGCACCGCGCAGGCAACGCAGGCATCTGCCCCTGCGACCCCGCCGCCGGCGCCGCAGCAGGGCGACGCCCCAAGCAGCTAGCCGCTCGAACCAGCACACCCGGTGCTGCGTGCGAGCACCGATGTACACACCGACAAGAACTGAGGACTCCATGCCCAAGTCGAAGACCCACAGCGGCACCGCGAAGCGATTCAAGGTGTCCGGCAGCGGGAAGATCCTGCGCCAGAAGGCCGGGCGCCGCCACCTTCTCGAGCACAAGCCTTCGACCGTCACTCGCCGTCTCGACGGCGTGGCAGTGGTCGCGCCCGCGGACACCCCGCGGGTCAAGCGCCTGCTCGGCCTCTGAGCTTCCCCGACCGTTTCCCGCTCTCCGGGGACGAAACAATGTCGTCCCCCGAACTTTGACAGGACTTAACCAGTGGCACGCGTGAAGAGGGCCGTCAACGCCCAGAAGAAGCGCCGTTCGATTCTCGAGGCCTCGAAGGGCTACCGCGGGCAGCGCTCGCGTCTGTACCGCAAGGCCAAGGAGCAGCAGCTTCACTCGCTGACCTACGCCTACCGCGACCGTCGCGCCCGCAAGGGTGATTTCCGCAAGCTGTGGATCAGCCGTATCAACGCGGCGGCTCGCGCCAACGACATCACCTACAACCGCTTCATCCAGGGCCTCAAGGCCGCGGGTGTCGAGGTCGACCGCAAGATCCTCGCCGAGCTCGCCGTCTCCGACGCCGAGGCATTCGCCGGCCTGGTCGCGCTCGCCAAGGCTGCGCTGCCGGCCGACGTCAACGCTCCGGCTGCCTGAGCACGACGCTGAACGACGACACAACACAGGAACGGCCCGTGGATCCGCTCACCGAGCGCACCCCGCGGGTCGTTTCTGCTGTGAAACTGCTGCGGGCCGCCGAACGACGCAAGACGGGACGGTTCCTCGCCGAAGGTGAGAACTCGGTCACCGAAGCTCTCGCGGCCGGTCACGTCCACGAACTGTTCGTCACCGAGGCCGCCGCCCTGCGCTACCCGGCTGCGGTCGACGCGGCGCAGCGCGCCGGCGCGCGGGTTGCCGTCGTGACCGAGAAGGCCGCGTCCCGGCTCTCGGACACCGTCACCCCGCCGGGTCTGGTCGCCGTGTGCGACACCCTCGACGTGTCGCTCGACTCGGCGCTCTCGCCCCGGCCCCGTCTGCTGGCGGTACCCGTCGCGATCGCGGAACCCGGCAACGCCGGCACCCTGATCCGTGTCGCGGACGCTGTCGGCGCCGACGCGGTGATCCTCGCCGGCGACTCGGTGGACCCGCACAACGGGAAGTGTGTGCGTGCGTCGGCAGGCAGCATCTTCCACCTGCCGGTTGCGCGGGAGCGGGACACCCTGCGTGTTCTCGACGCCCTCTCCGGCGCAGGCGTGCAGATCCTCGCGACGGCCGCCGACGGCGAGGTCGAACTCGACGACGCCGACGAACTGCTGGCCCGTCCCACGGCGTGGCTGTTCGGTAACGAGGCCCACGGTCTCGATCCGGAGGTCGCCGCGCGGGCAGACCATCGGGTCCGTATCCCGATCCGGGGTCGTGCCGAGTCTCTCAACCTCGCTACCGCAGCGTCGATCTGCCTGTACGCCAGCTCCCGGGTGCAGCACCGGCCCCCGGTGCAGACTCGGGCCTCCGGACCCATCACATAGGATTTGTCGGTGCGCCGTCGACCATCCGGTCACGGTCGCGCCTGCGAGAACAAGTTCGAACCACCGTTTGCCGAAGAAGGAGTTGCACCGGTCGTGGCCAAGAAAGAGGGCGGCACTCCGCCTGCAGTCGATCCGAGCGCCTTGACCGAGGAAGCTCTCGCCGCGGCGGAGAAGGCCGCAATCGAGGCGTTCGCGGCCGCTTCCGACCTCGACGAACTCGCTCGCACCAAGGTCGACCACCTCGGCGACAAGGCGCCCATCTCCCTCGCCAAGCGGGCACTCGGATCCCTGCCGGGCAACGAACGCGCCGATGCGGGCAAGCGGGTGAACGCGCACCGCGCCGCCGCGCAGGCCGCGTTCGACGCCCGCAAGGAAGAACTGCAGGCCGAGCGTGACGCGGCGGTACTCGTCGCCGAAGCGGTCGACGTCACCTTGCCCGCGACCCGTCGCCCGCTCGGTGCCCGGCACCCCATCAGCATCATTTCCGACCAGGTCTCCGACGTGTTCGTCGCAATGGGCTGGGAGATTGCCGAAGGGCCGGAGGTCGAAACCGAGCACTTCAACTTCGACGCCCTCAACTTCCTGCCCGACCACCCGGCCCGCACGATGCAGGACACCTTCCACATCGCACCGGAGGGGTCGCGTCAGGTGCTGCGTACCCACACTTCGCCGGTGCAGGTGCGCACCATGCTCCACCGCGACATCCCGATCTACGTGGTGTGCCCGGGCCGCACCTTCCGCACCGACGAACTCGACGCCACCCACACCCCCGTCTTCTCCCAGGTGGAGGGACTCGCGGTGGACAAGGGCCTGACGATGGGTCATCTGCGGGGCACCCTCGACGCGTTCGCCCGCGCCCTCTTCGGCCCGGAGACACGGACCCGCATGCGGCCCAACTACTTCCCGTTCACCGAACCGTCCGCCGAGGTGGACGTGTGGTTCCCGAACAAGAAGGGCGGCGCCGGCTGGGTCGAGTGGGGCGGTTGCGGCATGGTGAACCCGAACGTGTTGCGGGCCTCGGGCATCGATCCCGAGGTGTACACCGGATTCGCGTTCGGCATGGGCCTCGAACGCACCCTCCAGTTCCGCAACGGCATCTCCGACATGCGCGACATCGTCGAAGGCGACGTGCGTTTCACCCTGCCCTTCGGTGTGCAGGGCTGACGCCCTCCACCGCCGTCCGTGCCCCGAACAAAACGAGAAAGCTGAACCCAAGTGCGAGTAGCGCAATCCTGGCTGACCGAGATCCTGCAGCGTGCCACCCCGGAGTGGAGCGTCACTGCGGAGGAACTCGACGCGGGATTCGTCCGGGTCGGGCTCGAGGTCGAGGACATCGAGACCCTCGAACGTATCGACAACCTGGTGGTCGGGCGGGTCGTGGAGATCACCGAACTGGAGGGATTCAAGAAGCCCATCCGGTTCTGCAAGGTCGAGGTGGGCGAGGACGAGCCGCGCGGCATCGTCTGCGGTGCCCGCAACTTCGCCGAAGGTGACCTCATCGTCGCCGCTCTTCCCGGCGCGGTCCTGCCCGGCGGGTTCGCCATCGCGAGCCGCAAGACCTACGGGCAGGTGTCCGACGGGATGATCTGTTCGGTGAGCGAGCTGGGGGTCGGCACCGACCACTCCGGCATTCTGGTGCTCGAGCCGGGCAGTGCCGAACCCGGAACGGACGCGAACGATCTGCTGGGGCTCGGCGACACGATCGTGGAACTGAACATCACGCCGGACCGCGGATACTGCTTCTCCGCCCGCGGCCTGTCCCGCGAACTCGCCTGCGGCTTCGACCTCGAGTTCGTCGATCCCGCGCAGGTCACCCCGCTGCCCGCCGACGGTGGGGAGGCGTACCCGATCCGGCTCGAGCCGGAGACGAACGCGTCCCGCTTCGCCGCCCGGCGAGTGACCGGAATCGACCCGAAGGCCGTGTCGCCGTGGTGGCTGCAGCGCCGCTTGCACACCGCCGGCGTGCGCCCGATCTCCCCGGCGGTCGACGTCACCAACTACGTGATGCTCGAACTCGGCCAGCCGCTGCACGCCTTCGACGCCGCGACGCTCCAGGGTGACATCGTGGTGCGCCGGGCACGTGCGGGGGAGAAGCTCACTACCCTCGACGGGGTCGAGCGCGACCTCGATCCCGAAGACGTCGTGATCTGCGACGATTCGGGCGTCATCTCCCTCGCCGGAATCATGGGCGGTGCCACCACCGAGGTGGGGGACTCCACCACGGACGTCCTTCTCGAAGCGGCCACCTGGGATCCGCTCGCGGTGTTCCGAGGAAACCGGCGACACAAGCTCACGAGCGAGGCCGGTAAGCGTTTCGAGCGCACGGTCGACCCCGCCGTCGCGCGCGCCGCGCTCGACCGCGCCGCGTCGCTGCTCGTCGAGATCGCCGGCGGCACCGTCGAGTCGACGCTCACCGACATCGTCTTTCCGACCGAACCCGTCTCGATCCGGATGGACATCGACCTCCCGGACCGCATCGCCGGGGTGAGCTATCCCAACGGCACCGCCGCCCGTCGCCTGACGCAGATTGGATGCGCCGTGGAGGTGGGCGTCGGAGAGGACGGCCACGGCCAGCTTGTGGTGACGCCGCCGTCGTGGCGCCCAGACCTGCGTCAGCCCGCAGATCTCGTCGAGGAAGTGCTGCGCCTCGAGGGACTCGAGCAGATCCCGTCGGTGCTCCCTGCCGCTCCCGCGGGACGCGGACTCACCCCGGCGCAGAAACGCCGCCGGGCGGTCGGCCGGGCGCTGGCCTACGACGGATACGTCGAGGTGCTCGCCCCTGTCTTCCTGCCCACCGGCGTCTTCGACACCTGGGGATTGGACGCCGACGATCCGCGTCGCGTCACCACCAAGGTGCTCAACCCCCTCGAAGCGGACCGCCCGGAGTTGGCCACCACGTTGTTGCCCGGTCTCCTCGAGGTGATGGTCCGTAACGTCTCGCGTGGCCAGCGCGACCTGGCGTTGTTCTCGATCGCACAGGTGGTGCAGCCCGGACCGGAGACGGTGTCGGTTGCGCCGCTGCCTGTCGACCGGCGTCCCAGCGACGACGAGATCGCGACGCTCGAAGGGTCGCTTCCGGCGCAACCCGTGCACGTCGGAGGTGTGCTCGCCGGCATGCGCGAGCCCGCCGGGCCGTGGGGACCGGGGCGCGCCGCCGAGGCGTCCGATGCGTTCGCCGCCGCCGAGACCATCGCCCGGGCCGCAGGTGTGCAGCTCGGACGCCGTGCAGCGCAACACCTTCCGTGGCATCCGGGCCGCTGCGCCGAGCTCCTCGTCGACGATGTCGTCGTCGGGCACGCCGGCGAGTTGCATCCTGCAGTGGTCGAGCGGGCCGGATTGCCCGCGCGGACGTGTGCGTTCGAACTCGATCTCGACGCCCTGCCGATCGTGGAGTCGCTGCCCGCTCCGGTGGTCTCGCCGTTCCCGGCGGTGCTCCAGGATGTCGCGGTGGTGGTGGAGTCGTCCGTGCCGGCCGCCTCGGTCGAAGCCGCGCTGCGCGCGGGCGGAGGTGAACTGCTCGAGGACATCCGGCTGTTCGACGTGTTCGAGGGTGAGCAGGTCGGGGAGAACCGTAAGTCGCTCGCGTTCGCGTTGCGTTTCCGGGCACCGGACCGCACGCTCACCGAAGACGAGGCGAGCGCGGCCCGTGACGCTGCCGTCGCGGCGGCTACCGCTGCGGTGGGCGCGGAACTGCGTCGCTGAGGACGTCGTCGCCGGGGTGTCGCGCCGCGTTGCCGCACGACACTCCCGGTGGTTGTCCGTGGCACGTAACCTGGAGATATGAGTACGGACGAGCGGAACCACGGCAGTACACCGGAGCCCGAGACGCCGGCTGAGCCCGCGCCGGACGTCACACCGGCCGAACCCGGGACGCCCTCGGTGCCCGACGTTCCGCCGGGACCGGATATTCCGGATGTGCCGCCGACCGATCCCGAGCCGACGACCGACCCCGGCCCTACCGGTTCGGGAGTCCGGGCGCCGACGATCGAGGAGATCACCGGCTACACCCGCGACGGAGTACCCACGCTGGACTCGGTGCGGAAGAAGATCGAACACCGGTCGGCCACGGCGATCGGTGCGGAGGAACTGGCGCGCGAAGGTGCGTCCGGGCGGAGCCTCGAGGACGAATACGAGGCGCGGCAGGCGGCGGCGGCCGACAAGCTGGCGGAGATCCGGCGGTCGCTGCGCGCGGAGTGATCCACCGCTCGATGAAATGATTTGCATCATCGTGCATAATCAATCGTATGGGTAATTCACCGGCATTCACGGCGACGCCGCAGTCGCCGCTACGTGTGGCCGTCGCGGGAGCGAGCGGCTACGCGGGCGGCGAGATCCTGCGCCTCCTCCTCGGCCATCCCGCGTACCAAGACGGTTCGCTCGTCATCGGCGCGCTCACCGCCGGAGGGAACGCCGGGTCCACTCTCCGCGAGTTCCATTCCCATCTGCTGCCCCTCGCCGACCGGGTCCTCGCACCCACGGACCTCGAGACCCTCGCCGGGCACGACGTGGTCTTCCTCGGCCTGCCGCACGGCCACTCGGCGGTCATCGCCGAGCAACTTCCCGAGACGACGGTCGTCATCGACTGCGGCGCCGACTTCCGGCTCAATTCCGGCGACGACTGGAAGCGCTGGTACGGCACCGACCACGCGGGCACCTGGCCGTACGGCATGCCCGAACTCCCCGGCGCACGCGACAAGCTGATCGGCGCGACCCGTATCGCGGTCCCCGGCTGCTACCCGACGTCCGCATCGCTCGCCCTCGCTCCGGCGGTCGCCGCCGGCATCGTGGAACCCGCGGTGCAGATCGTCGCGGTCTCCGGCACCTCCGGCGCCGGCAAGTCGCCGAAGGTCGACCTGCTCGGCTCCGAGGTGATGGGTTCGGTACGGGCCTACGGCATCGGCGGCGCCCACCGCCACACCCCCGAGATCAAGCAGAACCTCTCGGTGCTTGCCGGCACCGACGTCTCCGTGTCGTTCACCCCGGTTCTCGCGCCCATGCCCCGCGGCATCCTCGCGACCTGCACGGCGCCGACCACGGCCACCGCCGACGAGGTCCGCGCCGTGTACGAAAAGGCCTATGCCGACGAAGCGTTCGTGCACCTGCTCCCCGAGGGCGTGCTCCCCGCCACCGGCTCGGTGATCGGTTCCAACGCCGTCCAGCTCGCCGTGACCGTCGATCCCGACGCGGGCCTGCTGATCGTGATCGCCGCGCTCGACAACCTGACCAAAGGCACCGCCGGAGCCGCGGTGCAGTCCATGAACCTGGCGCTCGGACTGCCCGAAGGCGCCGGCCTGTCCACCGTAGGAGTGGCGCCGTGACCGACCTGACCGACAGCACGACGGAGGACAGCGTGGACAGCGCCTACGCACACGCCGAGGAGATCGCCGGTGGACGGCTCATCCGCACCCAGGGTGTGACAGCCCCCGCAGGTTTCCGGGCCGCCGGCATCCGGGCGGGCATCAAAGCCAACGGCAACGCCGACCTGGCGCTCATCCTCAACGAGGGACCCGAACTCGCCGCAGCAGGCGTGTTCACCACCAACAAGGTCAAGGCCGCACCGGTGCTGTGGTCCCAGCAGGTCCTCACCAACGGGGCACTGCGCGCCGTGATCCTCAATTCCGGCGGTGCCAACGCCTGCACCGGCCCCGGCGGCTTCCAGGACACCCATGCCACCGCCGAGGCCCTCGCCGACGCGCTGAGCAACTGGGGAACCGAGACCGGCGCGGGCGAGATTGCCGTGTGCTCGACCGGGCTCATCGGCGACCGGCTGCCCATGGACAAGGTCCTCTCCGGCGTCGGTGAGATCGTCCACGAACTCGCCGGGGGCATCTCCGGCGGCACCGACGCCGCCCACGCCATCATGACCACGGACACGGTCCCCAAGCAGGCCGCACTCCACCACGCCGGCAACTGGAACGTCGGCGGCATGGCCAAGGGCGCCGGCATGCTCGCCCCCGCACTCGCGACCATGCTGTGCGTGCTCACCACCGACGTCGTCGCCGGACGCGAGCAACTCGACCGGGCACTGCGCCGGGCCACCCGGAGAACCTTCGACCGTCTCGACATCGACGGCGCGACGTCCACCAACGACACCGTGCTGCTGCTCGCCTCCGGCGCCAGCGGAGTCAGCCCCACGCAGGACGAACTCGACGCGGCCGTACTCGCCGTATGCGACAGTCTCGCCGACCAGATGATGGCCGACGCCGAGGGCGTCACCAAGCGCGTCACCGTCACCGTCCGGGGCGCCGCGAGCGAAGACGACGCTCTCATCGGCGCCCGGACCGTCGCCCGCGACAGCCTCGTCAAGACCGCTCTGTTCGGCTCCGACCCCAACTGGGGACGGGTTCTCGCCGCCATCGGCATCGCCCCCATCGAACTCGACCCGAACACCATCAACGTCCTGTTCAACGGGCAGCCCGTGTGCATCGGCGGAGTCGGCGCACCCGGTGCCCGCGAGGTGGACCTGTCCGGCATGGACCTCGCCCTCGACATCGATCTCGGACTCGGCGACGCCGAGGTGTCGATCCGCACCACCGACCTGTCGCACGCGTACGTCGAAGAGAACTCGGCGTACTCGTCATGAGCGCCCCGGTGGCCGGAGACGGCATAGCTACGGACCTCATCGCGAGCCTGACCGCGCACCAGAAGGCATTCGTCCTCGCCGAGGCACTGCCGTGGCTGCAGAAGTTCCGCGACAAGATCGTCGTCGTGAAGTACGGCGGCAACGCCATGATCGACGACCGGCTGAAAACGGCGTTCGCAGCCGACATGGCGTTCCTGCGCACCGTCGGCATCCACCCCGTCGTCGTGCACGGCGGCGGCCCCCAGATCAACGCGATGCTCCGCCGGCTCGGAATGGAAGGCGAATTCCGGGGCGGCTTCCGGGTCACCACGCCCGAAGTCATGGACATCGTGCGGATGGTGCTCTTCGGCCAGGTCGGCCGCGAACTCGTCGGCCTGATCAACGCGCACGGCCCCTACGCCGTGGGTATCTCCGGTGAGGACGCACAGTTGTTCACCGCGACCCGCCGCACCGTCGTCGTCGACGGCACGGACACCGACATCGGGCTCGTTGGCGACGTCACCACCGTCAACCCCGCCGCCGTACTCGACCTCATCGCCGCCGGCCGCATCCCCGTGGTGTCGACGATCGCGCCCGACATCGACGGCGTCGTCCACAACATCAACGCCGACACCGCCGCCGCCGCGCTCGCCGAAGCGCTCGGCGCCGAGAAACTCGTCGTGCTCACCGACGTGGAGGGCCTGTACACGAACTGGCCCGACCGGTCGTCGCTGACCTCCGCCATCGACGCCGCCACGCTCGCCGAACTGCTGCCCTCCCTCGACTCGGGGATGGTGCCGAAGATGGAAGCGTGCCTGCGGGCCGTGGAAGGCGGGGTGCCGACCGCCCACGTGATCGACGGCCGTCAGCCGCATTCGGTGCTGCTCGAACTGTTCACCGAGGAAGGCATCGGCACGATGGTCACCCCGACTCAGAGCACCGCCACGCACACCCCGACGGAGCTTCCCGTCACGGAAGGAAACGCATGACCGGCACGTCCGAGCTGCAGCAACGCTGGGCAGGCTCGCTCATGAACAACTACGGCGTACCCAAGCTGGCGCTCGTCGCCGGCGACGGTGCGGTCGTCACCGACGCCGACGGCATGCAGTACCTGGATCTGCTCGGCGGCATCGCGGTCAACAGCCTCGGTCACCGGCATCCCGCGATCCTCGAGGCCGTCACAGCTCAGCTGGGGCAACTCGGCCACGTGTCGAACCTCTATGCCTCCGCGCCCGTGGTGGAACTGGCCGAGCAACTGCTCGGGCACTTCGGGCATCCCGGCCGCGCGTTCTTCTGCAACTCCGGCACCGAAGCCAACGAAGCGGCCTTCAAGATCGCACGCCTCACCGGACGGCCGAAGATCATCGCGGCCGAGAAGGCCTTCCACGGCCGCACCATGGGCGCCCTCGCGCTGACCGGCCAGCCCGACAAGCGGGCACCGTTCGAGCCGATGCCCCCCGGCGTCGAGTTCGTTCCCTACGGCGACATCGCTGCCCTCGACGCGGCCGTCGACGAGGACACCGCCGCAGTGTTCCTCGAACCCATCATGGGAGAGTCCGGTGTCGTCGTGCCGCCGGAGGGCTATCTCGCCGAAGCCCGTCGCATCACCCGCGAGCGCGGCGCGCTCCTCGTGCTCGACGAGGTTCAGACCGGTATCGCCCGCACCGGCACCTTCTTCGCCCACCAGGCCGTCGGCGTCGTACCCGACGTGATGACCCTCGCCAAGGGACTCGGCGGTGGCCTGCCCATCGGGGCCGTTCTGGCCACCGGACCGGCCGCCGACCTCTTCCAGCCCGGCAAACACGGCACGACATTCGGCGGGAACCCGGTGTGCGCCGCTGCGGCGCTCGCCGTGCTGCGCACCATCGACGAGCAGAACCTGCTCGACCACGTCGACACCGTGGGCAAGACGCTGAGCGCCGGCATCGAATCCCTCGGGCACCCTCTCGTCTCCCACGTGCGGGGCTCCGGACTGTTGCTCGGCGTGGTGCTCACCGACGCCAAAGCCGCTGCCGTCGAAACCGCCGCCCGCAGCGCCGGGTTCCTCGTCAACGCCGCGGCGCCCGACGTGATCCGGCTCGCGCCGCCGCTCGTGCTCACCGAGACCCAGGCGGAGAGCTTCGTCGCCGCATTACCCACCATCCTCGATACTGCTGTGCGGGAAGGGAACTGACGTACCGTGCTCCGACATCTTCTGCGTGACGACGACCTGACACCTGCCGAACAGAGCGAGATCCTCGACCTCGCCGCCGAACTGAAGAAGGCCCCGCTGTCGCGGCGCCCGCTCGAAGGTCCCTTCAGCGTCGCGGTGCTGTTCGACAAGCCGTCCACCCGCACCCGTTTCTCCTTCGACGCGGGCATCGCCCAGCTCGGCGGGCACGCCATCGTCGTCGACGCCGGATCCACCCAGATCGGCAAGGGCGAAACCCTCGAGGACACCGCCCGCGTCTTCTCCCGCTTCACCGAGGCCGTCGTCTGGCGCACCTTCGGCCAGGACCGGGTCGAAACGCTTGCGGCGAACTCCAGCGTGCCCGTGGTCAACGCCCTCACCGACACCTTCCACCCGTGCCAGGTGCTCGCCGACCTCCAGACCATCCGCGAGCACAAGGGCCGCACCCACGGCCTGAAACTCTCGTACTTCGGCGACGGCGCCAACAACATGGCCAACTCGCTGATGCTCGGCGGCGTCACCGCCGGACTCCACGTCACCATCGCGTCCCCGGCCGGGTTCCTGCCGGATGCGGACATCGTGGCGGCCGCCCGCCGGCGAGCAGAGGAGACCGGTGGCAGCGTGACCGTCGTCGACGATCCCCGCGCGGCGGCGACCGGCGCCGACGTCCTCGTCACCGACACGTGGGTGTCGATGGGCCAGGAAGTCGACGGCAAGGACCGCGAGGCGCCGTTCCGGCCGTACCAGCTCAACAGCGAGCTGCTGGCACTGTCGGACCCCGCCTCCATCGTGCTGCACTGCCTGCCCGCCTACCGCGACAAGGAGATCACGGCAGAGGTCATCGACGGACCCCGCTCCGTGGTGTGGGACGAGGCGGAGAACCGGCTCCACGCGCAGAAGGCGCTGCTCGTATGGTTGCTCGAGCAGCGCAGGAACTGATCGTGAACACCGCGGAGGGAGCACCCGAACGGGTCGGCACTGCCGCCCCGACACGGGCGGCACGGCAGGCGCGCATCACCGCGCTCCTGGCGACTCGCGCGGTGCGCAGCCACACCGAACTCGCGACCCTGCTCGCGGCCGAAGGAGGCATCGAGGTCTCCACCGCGACGCTTTCCCGTGACCTCGAAGAACTCGGCGCCGTCAAGCTGCGCGGCGCAGACGGGGGAGCGGGCGTGTACATCGTGCCGGAGGACGGCAGCCCCGTCCGAGGAGTGACCGGCGGAACCGATCGGCTCTCCCGGCTGCTCGGCGAGTTGCTCGTCTCCACCGACGCCAGCGGCAACATCGCGGTGCTACGCACCCCACCGGGGGCAGCGCACTATCTGGCCAGTGCACTCGATCGGGCATCATTACCTGAGGTGGTCGGCACGATCGCCGGGGACGACACCATTGCGGTGATCGCCCGGGAACCGATGACAGGGGCCGAACTGGCATCCCTGTTCGAATCACTGGCCTGACCCATCACCTCACAGACGTAAACGAAGAAAAAGAAGGAGCACAAGACAATGGCCGATCGCGTCGTACTCGCCTACTCGGGCGGGCTGGACACCTCCGTTGCCATCAGCTGGATCGGCAAGGAGACCGGCAAGGAGGTCGTCGCCGTCGCCATAGATCTCGGTCAGGGCGGCGAGGACATGGAGGTCGTGCGTCAGCGCGCCCTCGACTGCGGTGCCGTCGAATCGGTGGTCGTCGACGCCAAGGACGAGTTCGCGGACGAATACTGTCTGCCGACCGTCCAGGCGAACGCCCTGTACATGGACCGCTACCCGCTGGTCTCGGCGATCAGCCGGCCGCTGATCGTCAAGCACATCGTCAAGGCTGCCCGCGAATTCGGCGGCACCATCGTCTCCCACGGCTGCACCGGCAAGGGCAACGACCAGGTGCGCTTCGAGGTCGGCTTCGGCGCCCTCGCTCCCGACCTGCAGGTCATCGCGCCCGTGCGCGACTACGCCTGGACCCGTGAGAAGGCGATCGCCTTCGCCGGCGAGCACAACCTGCCGATCAACGTCACCAAGAAGTCCCCGTTCTCCATCGACCAGAACGTGTGGGGCCGCGCCGTCGAGACCGGTTTCCTCGAAGACCTGTGGAACGCTCCCACCAAGGACGTCTACGACTACACCGAGGACCCGACGCTCAACTGGCAGGCACCCGACGAGCTCATCGTCTCCTTCGAGGCGGGTCGCCCCGTCGCGATCGACGGCAAGCCCGTCTCGGTGCTCGAGGCGATCCAGGAACTCAACAAGCGCGCCGGCGCCCAGGGTGTCGGCCGGCTCGACATGGTCGAGGACCGTCTCGTCGGCATCAAGAGCCGCGAGATCTACGAAGCGCCCGGCGCGATCGCGCTGATCACCGCGCACCAGGAACTCGAGCACGTCACCCTCGAGCGTGAGCTCGGCCGCTACAAGCGTCGCGTCGAAGAGCGCTGGAGCGAGCTGGTCTACGACGGCCTCTGGTACTCGCCGCTCAAGTACGCGCTCGACGCGTTCATCCAGAACACGCAGGAACGCGTCACCGGCGACATCCGGATGTCCATGCACGGCGGGCACATCACCGTCAACGGACGTCGCAGCCCCGAATCGCTGTACGACTTCAACCTCGCCACCTATGACGAGGGCGACAGCTTCGACCAGTCCAACGCCAAGGGCTTCGTCCAGATCCACGGCCTGTCGTCGAAGGTCGCCGCGAAGCGCGATCTGGGCCTGTAGTCATGGCCACCCACGGCACCAACGAAGGTTCCCTGTGGGGCGGCCGGTTCGCAACCGGACCGGCCGCCGCCATGGCGGCATTGAGCAAGTCCACCCAGTTCGACTGGGTCCTCGCTCCCTACGACGTGCGCGCGTCCCAAGCGCACGCCAAGGTCCTGCACCGGGCGGGACTGCTCGCTGACGACGACCTCGCGACCATGCTCGAAGGTCTCGAGGGTCTCGCCGCCGATGTCGCGTCGGGCGCCTTCGTCCCGGAGGAGTCCGACGAGGACGTCCACGGCGCGCTCGAACGCGGTCTCATCGAGCGGGTCGGACCCGAGGTGGGCGGGCGCCTGCGTGCCGGGCGTTCCCGCAACGATCAGGTCGCCACGCTGTTCCGCATGTGGCTGCGCGACGGCGCGCGGCACATCGCCGACGGCGTGCTCGACGTGGTCGATGCCATCGCGGGCCAGGCCGCGGCACATCCCGATGCCGTGATGCCCGGGAAGACCCACCTGCAAGCAGCCCAGCCCGTGCTGCTCGCGCATCATCTGCTCGCGCACGCGCACCCGCTTCTGCGCGACGTCGATCGGCTGCGCGATTTCGACCGGCGCACGGCGGTCTCGCCGTACGGGTCGGGCGCACTCGCGGGCTCGTCCCTCGGCCTCGACCCCGAGGCGATTGCCGCCGACCTGGGATTCGATGCAGCGGCGGACAACTCGATCGACGCGACGAGCGCCCGCGACTTCGCTGCCGAGGCGGCGTTCGTGTTCGCGCAGATCGCGGTCGACCTGTCCCGGTTGGCCGAGGACGTGATCCTCTGGAGCACACCGGAATTCGGGTACGTCAGCCTGGCCGACGCCTGGTCCACCGGGTCGTCGATCATGCCGCAGAAGAAGAATCCTGATGTCGCGGAACTGACCCGCGGCAAGGCGGGACGGCTCATCGGAAACCTCACAGGCCTGCTGGCGACCCTCAAGGCGCAGCCGTTGGCCTACAACCGGGACCTTCAGGAAGACAAGGAACCGGTCTTCGATTCGGTCGCGCAGCTGGAACTTCTGCTGCCGGCCCTCGCCGGTCTCGTGTCGACGCTGACGTTCCACACCGGCCGGATGGCCGAACTCGCGCCCGCCGGGTTCACTCTCGCGACCGACATCGCGGAGTGGATGGTGCGTCAGGGAGTGCCGTTCCGGGTCGCCCACGAAGCGGCCGGTGCCTGCGTTCGCGTGGCCGAAGCCCGCGGAGTCGGGCTCGAGGATCTCACGGACGACGAACTCGCCGCCGTAGATCCCGCGCTCACCCCGCAGGTCCGCGAGGTACTCACGGTCGAAGGTTCCATCGCGTCCCGAAACGCCCGGGGCGGCACCGCCGGAGTTCGCGTCGCCGAGCAACTCGCGACGCTCCGCGAGACCGCCGCGGCGATGCGTACCTGGGTACGCGGCTGACGCCACCGGCGTAGGTCGACGGCGGCCGTCGATTCTCTCCCCACCGGTCCCGGGCAGCGTCCGAATTGCCCGGGACCGGATCGCGGATGTGGCAGGCTTACGCGTACACCCATCATGTACCGGGGACGTGGGCGTCGTGGAGGGAAGCGATCGTGGGACTGGACAGTAGGACGGTGACCGGGCCGATGCGCCGCCTGATCGCCACGGCTCAGAACGGTCTCGAAGTGATCCGGTTCGGGGGGCTCGAACCGGACTCGTCGTCGTCGCCCTATCAGGTTGTGGAGCGCTCCGGGATGTACCGCCTCCGGCGCTACTACCCCGACTCCGAGACCGCGGTATCAGGACCACCTGTCGTGCTGGTGCCGCCGATGATGATGTCCGCGGACGTCTACGACGTGACGCGCGACGGCGGAGCGGTCGGCGTCCTGCACGCCGCCGGCCTAGACCCCTGGGTGGTGGACTTCGGCTCGCCGGACCAGGAGGAAGGCGGGTGGGACCGCACCCTCACCGATCACATCCTCGCTCTCGACGAAATCGTCGACCGCATTCACGCGTACACCGGACGCGACGTCCACCTCGGCGGATATTCGCAGGGCGGCATGTTCTGCTATCAGGCCGCCGCCTATCGCCGCAGCCGAAACATCGCAAGTCTCATCACATTCGGCAGTCCCGTCGACACCCTCGCCGCACTGCCCTTCGGCATTCCCGAAGCGGTGGCGACACTTTCGGCCGATTTCCTTGCCGACCACGTCTTCAACCGTCTCGCGATCACAGGCTGGATGGCACGCACCGGATTCCAGTTCCTCGACCCGGTCAAGACGGTACGGTCGCGCATCGACTTCCTCCGGCAACTCCACGACCGCGAAGCACTCCTTCCGCGCGAGCCTCAGCGCCGGTTCCTCGACACCGAGGGCTGGGTCGCGTGGTCCGGACCGGCGGTCGCCGACCTGCTGCGCCAGTTCGTCGCGCACAACCGCATGGTCAGCGGCGGCTTCGTCATCAACGACAAGGCCGTGACACTCGCGGAAATCACCTGCCCCATCCTGGCGTTCTTCGGGGAAGTCGACGACATCGGCCAGCCGCTCGCCGTCCGCGGCGTCCGCAGGGCAGCCCCCCGTGCCGAGGTCTACGAGTACTCCTTGAGAGCGGGACACTTCGGCCTCGTCGTCGGATCCGTTGCAGCACAACAGACCTGGCCCGCGACGAGTGAGTGGGTGCAATGGCGGGAGGGGATCGGGGACAGGCCCGTCGGGGTCACTCCGATGACCGCACCCGAGCCGAACGGGGAGGGCGACACCGGCGTTTCCATCAGTAGCCGGGTCGCGCACACCGTCGCGACGCTCGCCGACGTCGGCGCCGATTTCGGCAGGGGGATCGCCGAGGTCGCCACCGGTGCGGTGCGCGGTGCCCGCGATCTGTCCGGCGAAGCCGCGCGTGCGCTCCCGCGCCTCGCGCGCCTCGGCCAAATCCAGCCTCGAACCCGAGTCTCGGTGGGTAGCCTCCTCGCGGAACAAGGGCGGAGAGCGCCCCAGCGCGAGTGCTTCATCTTCGAAGATCGGGTGTACACGTACGAAGCGGTCAACCGCCGCATCGACAACATCGTCCTCGGTCTCGTCGACAACGGTGTCCGACCCGCCATGCATGTCGGGGTGCTCATGAACGTCCGGCCGAGCGCCATGGCGGCGGTGGCGGCGATCTCGCGCCTCGGCGCGGTGTCGGTGCTCATCCCCCCGGGGCCGGATGCGGCCGCTGCCGCACGGCTCGGCGGGGTGGAGAAACTCGTCTCCGACCCCGAGAACCTCGACCTCGCCGTCACCACGGACCTGCCGGTTCTCGTGCTCGGAGGCGGAGATGTCCGCGCGCTCGACGTCGACCCCGATGCCGATGTCGTCGACCTCGAACGCAGCGACATCTCCGACGTCCAGTTGCCCGGTTGGTATGTCCCGGACCCCGGCCTCGCACGCGAATCGGCGTTCATCCTGTTCGTGGGAAGCGGTCCGACACTCGAGATCAAGCGGATCAGCAACTACCGCTGGGCACTGTCGGCATTCGGTACCGCGACGGCAGCGTCGCTGGGACGAGGCGACACCATGTACTGCCTTGCTCCGCTGCACCACTCGTCGGGTCTGCTCGTCAGTTTCGGCGGCGCGCTGGCCGGCGGATCGCGAATCGCGCTGTCGAACGGATTGGATCCGGCGAAGTTCGGAGAGGAGATCCATCGGTACGGCGTGACCGTGGTCACCTACACGTGGTCGATGATGCGGGAAGTGCTCGACAGCCCGTCCCTGCATATCGACGCGAGCCACCCCATCCGGTTGTTCATCGGGTCGGGCATGCCCCCGGGGTTGTGGTGGCGCACGCTCGAACGGTTCGCCCCGGCGCGGGTGGTCGAGTTCTACGCGTCCGCGGAAGGTGACGTGATCCTCGCCAACGTCTCCGGATCGAAGGTCGGTTCCAAGGGGCGTCCGCTCCCGGGCAGTGCGGCGGTGTGTCTCGCGGCCTACGACCCGCTCACCGGTCGGCTCATCGAGGACGAGCGCGGATTCGTGCGCCCGTGCGCGGACGGCGAGGTCGGGCTTCTGCTCGGCAAGCCCGGGGTCGCCGGCGAAGCGCTCGGCAGCGTCATGCGCGGAGTCTTCGAAGCGGGCGACGTCTGGGTCCCGACGGAGAACCTGTTCCGGCGCGACGAGGACGGCGACTACTGGCTTCTCGACAACAAACGAAGCGTGGTCGTTACCGAGCACGGCCCGGTGTACGCGCAACCCGTCATCGACGTGCTCGGGATGATCCCCCGCATCGACCTCGCGGTGTCGTACGGGATCACTTTGGGGGACAACGACATCGCGGTCGCTGCCTGTACGCTGCGCGGGAAGAAGGCTCCGACGGCCGCCGAGATCACCGCGGCGCTCGACTACGTTCCCGACGGGGAGCGGCCCGATCTGGTCCACATCGTCCCGTCCATTCCGATGGGTCCGTCCTACCGTCCCGCCGTGGATATGCTCCGAGAACGGGGCATGCCGACTCCGACCGTCCGCTCCTGGTACGCCGACCGGGAAACCGGCACGTACCGCAGATTCACCAAGGCGGTCGCGGCTCGATGGGCAGCGGGCACGACCGGGACTGCCTCCGCCGCGCGGTAGGCTGAACCGGTTCCGTTGTGTACGAAGTCGGAAGGACCCCCGTGGCCGTCGATCCCACGCTGTTGAACATTCTCGCCTGCCCCGAGGACAAGGGGCCGCTGCTTCTCGTCGACGACACGGTTCTCTACAACCCCCGGCTGCGCCGCGCCTATCCGATCGAGAACGGCATCCCGGTGCTGCTGATCGACGAGGCCGTCTCCGTCGGCGACGCCGAACACGAGGACTACGTGGCGCGCGGCGTCCCCGGCTGGACCGAAGACTGACCCACCTGCCGGCATGAGCGCGCAGTACCTCGCATCCCTGGACCCGGTCGAGGCTGCCCACGCCTTGCTCGGGGCGGTGGTCCGCGTCGGTGAAGTCGCGATCCGGCTGACCGAGGTCGAGGCGTACGGCGGCCCCGAAGACGGTCCGTGGCCCGATCCGTCGGCGCACTCCTATCGGGGGCCGAACGTTCGCAACGCCGTGATGTTCGGACCCGCCGGGCACTTGTACGTCTACCGCAGTTACGGCTTGCATCTGTGCGCGAACATTTCGGTCGGACCCGACGGCGTCGCCGCCGCAGTCTTGTTGCGCGGAGGCGAGGTCGTGGAGGGCGAGCAATGCGCCAGAGCGCGTCGGACGCCGGGAATGCCGGACGACAAGCTCGCACGTGGACCCGGAAACCTTGCTGCGGCATTGGGATTGGATATTTCCGACAACGGTCTCGATGTGTTCTCCGAGCAGTCGCGGGTCCGCCTGGACCTCCCTGCGCGAACCGGCGAGGTCACCGTTGCCACCGGCCCCCGCGTCGGGATCAGCGTCGCCGCCGACTGGCCGTGGCGGCTGTGGATTCCCGGCTCCCCCGGGGTCTCGGCGTATCGACGGAGCCCACGCGCGCCGGCGCTCCGAGCACGAATGGGATGATCGAGCGGTGACTGAGCACATTCTCGACGAACTGACCTGGCGCGGGCTCATTGCCCAATCAACCGATCTCGATGCACTCCGACGCGATCTCGACGCAGGTCCGATCACCCTGTATGCAGGCTTCGATCCGACCGGACCGAGCTTGCACGCCGGTCACCTGGTCCCGCTTCTCGCACTCAAACGCTTCCAGCGCGCCGGGCACCGCCCGATCGTCCTCGCAGGTGGGGCGACCGGCATGATCGGTGACCCCCGGGACGTGGGGGAGCGGACCATGAACTCCGCGGACACCGTCGCCGACTGGGCGCAGCGGATCCGGGGACAACTCGAACGGTTCGTGGACTTCGACGATTCGCCGACCGGCGCCGTGGTCGCGAACAACCTGGACTGGACGGGGCGGCTGACCGCGGTCGACTTCCTGCGCGACATCGGTAAGCACTTCTCGGTGAACGTGATGCTGGCCCGTGACACCGTCAAGCGGCGGCTCGAAGGCGACGGCATCTCGTACACCGAATTCAGCTACATGCTGCTGCAGGCGAACGATTTCGTGCAGCTTCGCCGTGACTACGGGTGCGCACTCCAAGTCGGTGGCTCCGACCAGTGGGGCAACATCATCGCGGGCGTCGAACTCAACCGCCGGACCGACGGCGCGTCGGTCCACGCGTTGACGGTCCCGCTCGTGACCTCGTCCGACGGCAAGAAGTTCGGTAAGTCCACCGGCGGGGGCAGTCTGTGGCTCGACCCCGAGATGACCAGCCCGTACGCCTGGTACCAGTACTTCGTGAACGCGGCGGATGCCGACGTCATGAAGTACCTGCGCTGGTTCACATTCCTCGACCGTGACGAACTGGCCGAACTCGAAACGGCCACGGTCGAGCGTCCGCATGCCCGCGAGGCGCAGAAGCGGCTCGCGGCGGAGATGACCACGCTCGTCCACGGGGCGGCGAACACCGCAGCCGTGGAACTGGCGAGCCGGGCCCTGTTCGGACGCGGCGAACTCGCCGACCTCGACGAACCGACCCTCGCGGCGGCGCTCACCGAAGCCTCGGTGGTGGATCTGCGTCCGGGGGAGCCCGACACGATCGTCGACCTGCTCGTCGCGACCGGGCTGTGTGAGAGCAAGGGAGCTGCGCGTCGCACGGTGAAGGAGGGCGGCGCTTCGGTCAACAACGTGCGGGTGTCGTCGGAGGAGTGGACGCCGGGTGACGGGGAGCTGCTGCACGGCCGGTGGCTGGTCGTGCGCCGGGGCAAGCGGAACTTTGCCGGCGTACGAGTCGATCGAGGCTGACTCTGCGCGGTCGCCGACCGCTTTCGGGCCGTTGACCAGCGGATTTGACGGCCCGTTAGCGGCGGCGTAACTTTGTCGTCGTTCGAGCGACACGGACACCGACCCGGACCGGAAGGTACGGAGTTCACTGGTGTTCGGGTAAGTCACTTCGAACAACAAACCGAAGACCAAGAAGCGCACGAGTTGCACTCCCTGGATCGAAGGTGATAGGTTGGAACGGTTGCCCCGGAGCGGAAACGGACATAGTCCGAGACGCGAAGGTGTGCGCGTGTTCTTTGAGAACTCAACAGTGTGCCGATGAATGTCAGTGCCAATTATTTTGGTGCGATCATCCGCTTTTGGTGGATGGTCAAATTTTGAC
>NZ_JBVOON010000024.1:0-55368 GCF_055664235.1 Rhodococcus sp. NPDC019050
CGCAAAACGCTCGGCTGGGATACCCCAGCCGAGCGTCTGCGTGATCTAATCACCACCAACTAACAGCGGTGTTGCGTCGACCCCTTGAAACCGCCGACCGGTGCGGGGCCTCGCCCTATCTCCAACTCACTAACGAACCCGCCCGCACCTCCGCAGCGCGCAGGGCCGAACTCAGGGCATCGAGCCCCCTCGCCCGGCTTCTCCCGCAGCCCGCGCACGGATCCGCGCCACCGTGCCGGGACGACACCCAACCGCAGTGCGACGACCGTGCATCGTCACGGTGCGATTCAGGCGAGCCGTCAGAAAATGTCCGGCTTATCCGAGAAGCAGATGTCGATGCCGCGAGTGCGGGGTACGTCCAACACCGGTATGCCGGCGACCGCCGCATCGAGGGCCAGGTCCGAAATCGGCATCACCTCAAGCACAGCACCGAGCAAGGCCACTTCCGCTTCACTGCGCTGCATAAGAACCCCTAACGTCTCCGAAACCGCCCCGACTCGCGTGCAACGGTCAACTCTCATCATCGGATATCCACCGTGGCCGAACCAACCGCCTCGACACATCAGATGACGATCGCCTGCCAACTACCACAGCGTTCCTTGCACCCTGTCGTACAGGGCTGTCTCGATCGCGTGCTGATCCCAGCCATATCGCAAGACCGCCTGGCGCACCGCTCGTGATCGTCGAGCACGTTCGGCACGGTCGGCACCGAACCACAACCGCCGGCCCCCGCCCGCGACCCTTACGCCCCATGTCCGCCATGTTCTCAGCGGCCGACGCGAGCACCACATGGGCAGCGAAGGCATCACCGTCGCCCGTGTTGACGCACAGCGGGTTGTCACAACGCCGGTGCATCGCCCACTTCGTTGTCGTCGAGGCCACGTTCCAGCTCCACGGCGAGCGCGTAACGGTGCGGTCGGACCACGATCTGATGACCGTCTCGAGCTATCCAGAATCGTCCGTAGCCGTCGTCACCGAGTGCACCGACCCAGAGGTGACAGGAATCCAAGTCCGGTCCGTACACCACGCGTTGGAAGAAGCGAGTCCGTTCGATCTCGTCTCCTGGCTCCCACCGCACAGTGACTCCGTCCCTGACCTCGCGCCGTTGCTTGCTGCCCCGATCAGGAGCCGGAAGCAGCTACAGGCACGTCGGGCGTCGGTTCCTTCGCCTCACTGCCGCCCTCGCTCGATCCTTGTGCGGGAGGCATCGAGTCGTTGTTCTCTTCGGCCAGCTTCACCAACCGGCGCACCATCGCCCCGTCCAGATCGACGAGTTCGGAGATCGAGGTCGCGGTCTCGCCACGTCCAGCAACCTGCGCCAGCGACCTGCCCGCCGCGAGTTCGGCCGCAGCCTTCTTCTTCTCGAACTCATCATTCGCTTTGGCGATCGCCGCATCACGACGAACAGCGGCCTTGTCCACCTTCTCCAGCGACGCCAACGCGCGCTCGAGGTCGCGCTGGTTGTCGCTGATCCGCTTGAGCAATTCAGCGCGCCGTTCCGACAACTTCGACCGTGCCTGACTGCGCGCCGAGATCACCTTCGTCTCGTTGTGCACCGCATCCCCCGAACCACTCACTGCGACACCCTTCCCGTCTACAACAACTCACGCCGAGTCTAAACCAGCAACCTGACCAAACCCGTCGCTTCGCCGGAGCGGTCTGCGACCGCCAGCTACACCGATCTACCCGCACCGTATTTGGGAACCAGCGACAGAAGTACGGGGACACACCTCTTGCTGTTTTACAGACATTCGGGAAACCTGCTCCCGATCTGCGCGTTCGCACCGCTAAGATCAACTCCGTGATGACCCTCCACGTCCTGCACGCAGCGGACGGCTACGAGTACCTGACCCGTCAGGTAGCCACAGCCGATCGCGAGCGTGAACGTGGAGCAGAACTGACCGATTACTACACCGCGCACGGCACACCACCCGGCGAATGGTTCGGCTCTGGAGTCGACGGTCTCAACGATGTTCTCGACGACGTACACGCCGAAACCGCCGAACGAATCACCGTCGGTGACGTCGTGACCGACACACAGATGAAGGCCCTGTTCGGGGAAGGGCTTCACCCGAACGCCGACGCCGTGATCGCCGAACTCATCGACCGCGGCGTCCCCGCCGACGATGCAATCCGCCTTGCACGACTCGGTCGCAAGTTCCCCACCTTCAAGAACAACGTCGAGTTGTTCGACCGGCACGCCGCCGAAATTGCCGAGTACACCGCCACCCACGACAAGGCCCCGAGCAAGGAAGAGTCCGACGCGATTCTCGACAGAATCGCCGGCGGAATGTTCCAGGACAAGCACGGCCGTCCGGTGGCAAACGAAGCCGAACTGCGGAACTGGATCGCCCACGAGAAGGGCAAGGTCCGTCACCCGGTCTCCGGTCACGACCTGGTGTTCACCCCGCCCAAGAGCGTGTCGAGCCTGTGGGCGCTGGCACCGAACGACATGCGCGTGGAGATCGAGCGGATCGTCGATGCCACCGTGAAAGACACCCTCCGGTGGCTCGAGGAAAACGCCTGCTTCACCCGAGTCGGATCGCGCAGCGAAGAGCAGATCGACACCAACGGCTTCGTGGCCACGCTCTACAAGCACTTCGATTCACGCTGCGGGGACCCGAACCTGCACACCCACGCGGTCGTGTCGATCAAGACCCAGGCCACCGAAGACGGCAAGTGGCGCGCCGTCGACGGCTCGACCCTGTTCCGCTTCGCCGTCGCCGCCTCGCAACGATTCAACGCCGAGGTGATGCAGCGCCTGAGCACCGAACTCGGACTCGAGCTGACCACCCGCGAGATCGAACAGGGCAAGCAGCCCATCGTCGAGCTGGCCGCGATTCCACGGGAAATGCTCGAGATGTTCAGCTCCCGCCGCACCGCGATCGAGGCCCGCCGCGGCGAACTCGTGGCGCAGTTCCGGGCCAAGTACCAGCGGATGCCTGACGCCAAGACGATGTATCAGCTGTACCAGCAGGCCACCCTGGACACCCGCGAAGGCAAGGCCGATCCGAAATCGCTGGCCGAGATGCGCGTCGAATGGCGAGAGAAGGCCGCCGACATCCTCGGTGGCCGCGAGGCCATCGACCAGCTCGTTCGCGATGCCCTGGCCGCCGAGCCCGCCCCACCACCTCAGCGCCGCAGCCTCGACGACGATGCGCGGGCAGTGATGAGCAAGCTCGAGTCCAAGCGGTCGAGGTGGCAGCTTCCGCACGTTCTCTCCGCGGTCCAGGCCCACCTCGGCGGCGAGAACTTCCCCAACATCGACACCTATCGCAATGCCGTGGACCTGCTTGCTGACCGGGTACTGGAACTGTCGGTGACCACTCCGAGGGCCGAGCTTCCTGCCACACCACGGCGTCTGCGACGCCGCAATGGCGACTTCGTTCTGTCCCATCACGGCAGCCACAAGCACAGCTCCCGGCGCATTCTCGACGCCGAGTCGATGATGGTCTCGGCGACCAGCGAACCGACCGTGTTCACCGCGCGCACCGCCACCATCACCGGCATCTACGAGTCCATGCACGCCGAGGCCGGCCGCAGTCTCAATGCCGGACAGCGCACCCTTGCCGAGCACTTCCTACAGTCCGGGTCGCTGCTGGCCGTCGGCGTCGGGCCGGCCGGGACCGGAAAGACCACGAGCATGAAGGCCGTCGTGCAGGCATGGCGGGCAGAAGGGCACAACGTCATAGCCCTCGCCCCGTCCGCCGTGGCCGCCGAAACGCTCGGCACCGAAGTCGGGACCACCGGCCTGACTCTGGCCTCACTGACCTACCCGTGGCGCGGTGTCGTCGGCGGCCGACCCGGCACCCTCCCGACCGGAATCGACATCACGCCGGGCACGATGCTGCTCGTCGATGAAGCCTCCCTCGCCTCGACTCTCGACCTCGCCGCCGTCGTCGACATCGCCAAAGACCGCGGCGCGATCGTGCGGCTGCTCGGTGACCCGGCGCAGCTCGACGCCGTGGAAACCGGCGGAATGCTGCGCTATCTGGCCGAGCACACCGACGCTCCCGAGCTGACCTCGGTCGTCCGGTTCGGTGCCGACAGCGCCCAAGCCGAGAACTCCCTACTGCTGCGATCCGGGGACACTACCGGCCTGGATCTGATCTACGACCGCGATCTTGTCCGCGAGGGAACCCGCGAAGAGATGATCGGCCAGGCCGTCGAGCACTACCTCCATGACCTCGCCGACGGCAAAGAATCCATCGTCATGCTGCCCACCCGCGAGGACGTGAAGGCAGCGAACATCCACGTCCAGGCCGTGCGTCGCCACGACGGACTCAGCGACGAGACCGCGACCGTGCCCCTCGCCGATGAACTCACCGCCGGACGCGGAGACATCGTGATTACCCGCAACAATCGCCGCGACCTGGCCCCCTCCGGCGGGAAAAAGGCTGGATCGTTCGTGCGAAACGGTGACCTGTGGGAAGTGCTCGACGCCCTGCCCGAACGCGGCGCACTGACCGTCCGGCACCTCGACCACGGCGGCGTCCTCACCTTGCCGGCCGACTACATCGCCTCCCATGTGCAGCTCGGCTACGCCTCGACCGTGCACCGCGCCCAGGGCGTCACCGTCGACACCGCCCACGCCGTCATCACCCCCGACATGGACCGATCCGGCCTGTATGTGGCCGCCACCCGCGCCCGCACCGACAACCGGATCTACGTCCCCGTCGACGTGCCGGTCAACCTCGACACCGAGCGTCCGCACCTGGCCGACAAGAACATCTCCACCGGCCGGACGCTCCTTGAGACCGTCGTGGCCACCGACAACAGCCACCGCACCGCCACCGAAGAACTCGCCGACCAAGCTGCCCACGCTGTCGACCCCGAGCGGCTGCGCGAGGCATATTTGGTCGCCCAACGCCGCCTGCGCGACGACGCACTCAAGGTCGAGATGCGCCGCACCCTGCCCGAACACGTGGCCGCCACGATCGAGGGCACCGAAGGGTGGGACCAGCTTCGCCAGGTGCTCGCCGACGCACACGACCACGGGCACAGCGCCCGCACCGTCCTCGGACATGCCCTCGCCGAAGGCCCGCTCACCGGAGCAAAGGACATCGGAGCGGTCCTCTCCCACCGCGCCCGCGCCACCGTCGGACAGTTCACCGAGCATCCGGTGCTGCCGCCGCTGCCGATCCGCAGCCCACTCGACACCGACGCCGAGATGCACGACTTCGCGGTCGACTGTGCCCGCCGCTACATAGAGGCCTGCGAGCGGGCCGCGGCCGCCGACACCGGCATCGGTGAGGTCATCCGCCGCTACCGCGACACCTCTGCCCTGTTGGAAACGCAGCGCGTCCGCACCCTCGTCACCGCCGCCCTCGGAGAAGAACTCGGCACCCGCATCGCCGAAGAAGCCTCCACACGGCTACTCGCCCGCCAGCTGCACCGCGCCGCCCAAGCCGGTGTCGACCCGATCAACCTGCTCACCTGGCATCACGACCGCCTCACCGAGAACGGGGTCGACATCACCGCCGCCGCGTTGCGGTCGGACATGGCCACGCCGCTGACCGAGCTGATTGCTCGACGCAATACCGAATGGTTGGCCGAGCACCGGGAGACCATCGCCGAGCACCTGCCGACCCTCGCGTTGCAGACCGACGACGAACGAGCGCAGGCCATCGCCGGCCGCCTCGAACATCTCCACCGCCTCAGCGGAACGAGCATCGACGAGATCGCCGCCGACCTCGCAGCGCGGGCCGGAGCCACCGCGCCGGCGACGGTGCTGCTCGCCGAACTCGATCGCATCGCCGCAGACGGCCGCGACCTGACCAACCCGGACGCACCCGAATGGATCGTCGCGCCCGTATCCGACGCCGCCCACATCGACCCAGAACTCGCGCAGCAGATGCTCGAGGACTACCAGGTCATAGCGGATGTGCACCGCAACTACCGGGACCAGCTCACCGACGACACCGCACCGACCTGGGCGCAGTCGAACCTCGGCCCCTGCCCCGACGATCCCGAACACTCTGCCCAGTGGCGCGCCACTATCGCGGACGCGGCCGCCTACCGCAGCACCCACCACATCACCGACGAGAACACTCTCGCCGGGGGCAGGCCACACGACCGACGCACCGCACTCGACTGGACACACATCGAACGTCGACGCACCCAACTGCACGAACAGGTACACCAGCAACGGGTGCCTCAACAGCACGATTTAAGGAAACCGGACCACCAGGCGATAGCACCCCAAACCCAACACCGATTACGGCGCGACTAAACCAATCATGATCGATTTGAGCGCTATTTAGTCATTGAGAGCGGCCATTGACTTCTAATGTGTGCCTAGCCACGAGCTGATGCCGAGGGACAGGACACCGAGCGGGGAAAGGAGCAATGACAACTGAACCCGTCGGTGTTTTTGCCAGGCGATCTTGCTCATGGCAACCAGCTGACGAGAAAGAACCGGAACTATATCGGAATTGGTTAGGAGATTCTCTACTTGTGTTGCATTAAGAAAGCGCAGATGACCGAAGTAAATGAAATTTTGGGATGCCTCACTCTTTAGGTGCTTCGAGCGTAGTCGAGGTGCTACAACACTGACTGCCATGAGGACGGAAAGTATCAGAATTACGACACCGAGAACATACCAAAATAGCGCACATCCGCTTAAATCACTCAAAGAGCGTCCGCTGCCGGACAGAGTTACCACTCCCGCCAGAAGTGCCGATTCAATCGTGAGTGCAAATGAAGCCTTTGTATCGACTTTGGCAGTCCAGTCGGTAAGTGCTGAGTGGATCTTCCATCCGACTTCGGCCGGGTCGCTCATGAGAACTTCCAATGGAACTTTGAGCGGTAATAGCCGTACTCCGTACCTCCCATGGAAAGCTTATAAGTTCCGTCCCACATCTTCCTGTCGCCCGATAACTTGTGGGAGTCAGAGAGTCTTCCGTAGGTTCCCTTGCCAATCCTCGTCACGTATCCCTCGTCGATGCCGTCACCTCTGACATCACTTAGTTTCGCGGCAAGGTTGGGCGCTACTCCGATCGAAATCATATCGTCGCTCCCGCGGAAGCCGGCGCGAGCAAGGAGGGCCTCGCTAGTGGCTATGCCGCTTGACTGCTTCAGCTCCCACCCGCTGGATTTCAGGGATGGTATTTCCCTGTGTATTACTGGTGTGACGATAAAATCCACCGCATACTTAATATGCATGGCGGACTTAACCGCGCGATCTTCTTTGTTTGGGCCAGAGAATATTCCCATGACCCGATCTCCGTCGAAACTGCGAATGTGTCCATCCAGGGATCTTATAATTTTTGTGCTGACATTCAAGAATGCGCGAAATACCTGAGCGGAATATTCTTTGTCGGCTGCTGCTGCCAGCCCCGAGGAATCCAACATGTCAGTATATAGGTAGGTGGCCTCGATCAACCTTCCTTCGGCATAACCTAAGTCGGTCGCTTCGGGCACCGACGTACTTGATTCCCGCTTTTCGGTGACCGTCATTTGCTTTCTGATGGTCTTATCGAGCTGAGAATTGACCTCATCGAGCAGCCCCATGTGTCCTCCACTAAGTCACGGATGTTGAACAGTATCGGACACATGCGACAAGGGGTGTGATCTGAGTGTGCGAAAGACGGTCCAACCCGGGGTCTCCCAGGTTGGACCGTCCTATTGCCGCGGCGGTCAGCCCCGTCGCCTGGGCGGGCACCTTCAGGACCGCCGCCGCCACACCGAGGGGAAGGCCGGGTGGTGAGTCCGGCCTGATGTTCCTCGGCAGTTTCTATGCCCGCACGTACCCCGCCGTATCGTCGGACCACTCCCACTCGTAACCGTCATAGGAGACCGGTCCGAAGTCGTCGCCGGGGTCGGCTGGCTCCGCCTCGCCGGAGTCGACCAGATCGACCATCCGCGCTGCGTCGATCACCGCCAGCGCCGCCGAGCCGGCGCCCGAGTCCGGCAGCGATCCGGTCGCCGCAACCGCCGCCGCGATCGGTGTCGGCCGCGCCGCGATGTCGGCCGCGACCCACTCCCGCGCCCCATCGAACAACGTGACCCGCACCGCCGGGGGCTCGCAACGCCCGTCGATGCAATCGGCGAACTCGTCCGCGGTGGCCGCCAACCGCTGCAAAAGCGGCTGATAGACCTGGTAGTGCCAGCTTCCCGGCGACCACGAATGCACCTGGCCCTCGCCGAGCTGTTCGTAGGCGACCTTGTGCGCCGACATCGCCGCAGTCAGTTCCTCGACCACCTTCGGATGCCGATACCAGCAGCCCTTGATCCGATCGGTGATCCGGTAGCAGCCGCGAAACCACTCCACCCAGTCGATCAGCTCGTCCCACAGCTCTTGCGCTTGTTCCTGGTCGAGATGCCGCCACGACAGCCGGCCCGGTGTGTACCCGCTCATCCGAGCACCACCTCCCCGTCGGTGCGGGACCAGGCCCAATCAGGCAGCTCCCCCGTCTCACAGATCCAGTTGTAGACCTCTTGGGACTCGAGCACCCGCTTTTTCCAGTGCGGGATGTCCCAGACCAGCGGCAGGTGAACCAGCGCCGGAGCCGACCCCCGATAGATCATCAATGCCTGGTCAGCAGGCATTCCGCGGATTTCGGGTGCGGTCATCACCTTCGTTTGCCGCGGCGCCTGCGTCGGCGACCACCACTCTTCGCGCTCACCGGTGAGTCGAGAAATCTGCTCGAGCTCGCTCACGTCACCGAGGCCGGGAAGGATGATCCGCACCGCCGAGTTCGTCGTGAACATCTTCCCCGCGCTCGGACCCCACCGCCGGATGTTCTGTTCCTGACCGTGACAGAACGCCCAGATCGAAATCCCCCGACCCGCGCTATCGGACACCTTGTCGGGCAGGTCCGGGATGGGAGCGACGTTGTTGACTTCATCGAGGACGAACCGCACCGGAGGGTCGATCCGTTCCTCCGGGTACTCCCGCGAAATCTCTTTCGCCAGGTAATACGCCTCCGCTGCCAACGCCGTGACGATCGGTGCACTCGAGCCGTACGAGCCTTCGGAGATCAGATACAGCGTTCCGCCGTCACGGATGAGCTGGGCGAGGTCGACCGACTCGGCCGCGGTGACGTTGACCGCCGCCATCAGCTTCGGCGAGGCGAGAGGATCGAGCAGCGTCGAGACCGTGGACATCACATCGTCGACCGAATCCGATCCCGACCCTCCGAGCTGCGAATACTCCACGCTCCACGTCGGCAGATCCCGGTCCAGGATCTCTTTGACCTTCGGCACCTGCCGTTGCATCGCCCAGCGGTAGAAGGTGGTCACATCGCCACCGGACACCGCTGCCGCATACAGGCAGCACCGCAGGTACTTCGCCGCGTTCGTCGAGAAGTAGCCACTGTTCTTGGTGTCGTCGAGAGGAACAGCCTGCACCAGCGCGTTGGCACGCCGGATCGCCGTGTCCGGGTCCGCGCAGCCGGCCAGCAGGGACCACCGCATCGGTGTCGGCCACTGCGTGATGCCTTCGGGGTCGAACACCTCGACCGGCCCGGTCGCCAGCCGCTGCCCGACCGAGGACCACAGCAGATCCGGCTTCGTGGTCGTCGCCAGCACGAACCCAACCGACTCGACGATCCGCTGCCACGCCAGACGCCAACTCTTACCCGATCCGGTCGGCCCTTCGACCAACGTGCCGTCCCGGTACTGGACGAATACCTCGGCATCTTTTCCGTGCTCGCCATAGAGTGCGCCGATCCGAGTTGCGACGTGGTGCGCTCGGATCTTGCGCGCCGGCGTATCCCGCAGGGTGGTGCGGTTCGTCTGTGCCGCCTTGACCGCGCTCTTGCGATCGAGGCCCCGCCGATGAAGTTCCGTCGAGTCCGCGAACCCCTCTTCGCGCTTGCGCTTAGCGCGTTGACGTGCCGAAACCTTCCCGTCGATCACGAATGCGATGGTGGTGTAGACCAGCATCGCCACGATCAGGCACACCCACACCGCGACCGCCGACCCCGGCCGCGAACCCTCGGGCCACCCCACCGCTGGATCGCTCGGGGAGACCACCAGGGCCCGCAGCACCGATACCGTGCCGGACAGACCTTCCGGCCACACCAGGCCCGCTCCGGTCATCAGGCCGGCGGCCGCGCCGCCGACGTACACCGTCCACAGCACCCCACCGATGACCACGACCACCGGGCCGGTGCCGACCGGAAGCACCGGCTGGGCCGGTCGCTGTTGCCCGCGCTCGTTCACTGCACCACCGACTCGACCAGCTCGGCCATCGCCTCTGCGTCAAGGGTGTCCGGGAGCCGGGTCTGCGCGACCAGGGTGGTCGCGGCACCGCGAATGACCTCATCGGTGTCGGTGAGGGTGATCTCGAGCGGGGACCGCTCGTGCTTCATCAGCACCGGATCGGATTTGCCCATCGTTACGAGGCACTGCCCCTTGTGCATGGACATCAGCAGGTCAACGCAGTATTCGGGCAGGTGGTACATGCGGACGGTCTGCTCGGCGTCGTCCACGCGATCCTGCCCGTACAGAAACACGATCCCGGCTTCCTGCATCAACGCCCGAGCCGGTGAATCCGCAGGTAGATCCGCGATGTGGTGGAACGCCGACACCGTGGACAGGCCCAGACCGCGAGAGAGTTTCATGTTGTCGCGGAACACCCGCCCGGTCGAGCCCTCTGCGATGTGCCAGCCTTCCTCGACGATGAGAATCGTCTGCTTGTGCTCGGAGGCTCGAGCAGCGAGAACGTTCGACAGCCACGTGTTGATGACCGTCATCACCACTCGTAGTGCCGGACCTTTGTTGGGCAGGTCGGATACGTCGAAGTGCACGAGCGGGTGGTCGAGCGCATGGCGGACATCGGCCGAGGTCGGCTGATCGACCAGTCCGCGCAGATCGCCCTCGCAGAGCTGCCGCAGTGCCAAGCCAGGATCACGACCCCACCGGCACGCTTCCTTCTCCCAGACCTCGCCGAAGGTGGCCGTCGCTTCCTCCGGCGTCGACAGCAGCAGATCGGCGACGTCGTGCAGGATCGGCTCGGTGCCGGCGCGGCGGGCGCGTTCGTTGACCAGCCGCAGCGCCAGATTCAGCGCCGCGATCTCCGTCTGTACGAGGGGTCTCTGCATGGTGTCCTCGAGCACCGCGGCGATCAGAACCTCTTGACCGGCCGGAACGATGCCGCCCGAGGTCGTCACCGATGAGGAAATCGCGGGGTCCATGATGTTCAACCGCGCTCCGTCGCCGCCGGTCCTGAACTTGATCGACGGCACACCCAGCGCCTTGGCGAGTTCGGTGTATTCGCCGCCGCGATCGCCCTGCCGTTTCTTGTCGATCACTACGACCTGACGGCCCGCCGCGATCTGTCGCAGTCCCAGGGTGGTCTTGATGAGCGAGGACTTCGCCTTACCGATGTCGCCGACCACCGCAACATTGATGTTTTCGATCTCACTGCCGTACAGCGCGAAAGGATCGGTGATGACCAGCGCGTTCGACATCAGGTTGCGGCCCGAGACGAGCCCTTCGTGGCGCACGTTCTTGCGGGTGGTCGCCAGATTCAGAGCCTCGGATTGCCGGGTGGTCGACCACACGCCCTCCGGGCGGGGCTCGTACCAGCCCCAGCGGTCGAGCCACTTCCTGCGCTTCGGTGGCCGCCGACGAGGGACGGCCGGTGCTTCCACTGGGCCGGACTGCGGCGGTGTCGGCGCAGGTGCAGTGTCCTTTGTGCTGTTCGTCAGTGACCGCATCAGACCCCCTTGACCCGGGTGTATTTGGTGGCCGCGAGTCCGCGACCCAGTGGCAGAGTGAGGAATTGGGCGACGTCGTGGCTGTCGTTGAACCAGTCGAACTCCTTGATGGCAGCTTGGTCGGCGGCCTGCTCGAGTCGCGCGCACGCCCGCATCACCGCGTCCTCGTCCGGTGCGGTGACCGACACCGCCATCGACCAGATGACCCCGTGGTGACCGGATCCTGGCTTGAGGTCTTCCCGGCGCCTCAGTGACGCCGATGCCATGACCTCCGAGGCACCATCGGTGACCTGCCCCTTCTTGCGTTCCTTGTACTGACGCGCCGCGTCCTCGGTCGCGTCCTTGCGGGCCACCTGGCGCGCTTTCGTCGCATCGACGAAATCCATCCGCACCTTCACCGTGCGGATCGTCGGCTGCGCCGGGATCCCCTCGACCGGATCGCCGGGATCCGGGTCGACACCGGTCAACAGCGGCGAGAGCCATTCCGCGTGGAGCGGGATGGGTTCGATCGAACCGGGACGAATCAATCCCACCCGGGTGTCCCACCGATCCGATACCCGCACCGACAGGTCGCCGCCGACGTAGGACGGCCAGCAGTTGCCCCAGTTGGCTCCGCGGTGGGCGTCGAGTGCATAGGACGGATCGAGCATCGACCGGAACACGGCGCAGGCACGTTGCTGGCCGAGGACCTGCACCTGGCCGAGTCGGGCCGCGGTGAGCGCGCCGACTGCCCGCAGGGTCTCCTCGACAATGACCTGGCCGATGCCGGCCTTCACGCTCACGTCCTTGCGCCGTGCGACCGCTCCGGCGGCAGACAGTAGCTCTAGCGATTTCGGGAAGATCAGCGTCGCGTAGCAGCGATGCTCTTCCGATTCCGGTGCCAGACCGTCGATGAGCTGGCCGTAGGACTCGATCGCCGGCATCACCTGAGTCGCATTCGGGTTCGCTTGCACCACCGATTCCATCCACGCCACGTGTGGGGTCAGATCGGCCGGCACCGACCGGTGCACCATTTCCAGGCCCCGGACCAGCGAGGACCGGCGGGCGAACGAGGCGAGAGTGCGGGAGAACGCCTGCGAGGTCACCGACCATTCCTCTGCGCCGCGTAACCCTTCGGCGAGCCCTTGAATCGACAGCACCACCGAGTAGTAGTTGTTGTCGCCGGGGGTCGTGTGCTCGAGGATGAACATGTCGTCGAGACCCGTTCCGGCCAGGTCCAAGGGGGTGACATCGCCGAGGGGAACGGGCAATTCCCAGCCCGGATCGGCTCCGGCTACCCCGTACAGCTCGTCGCCAGGTGCCCGGTGGATGTGTTCTCCGCGCTTGCGACGCCGCCGGTCCCGAAGCCGGTGCAGCTTGTCCCCCGCCCACGATCGGCGGCCGTTGATGTCGGTGGTCGCACCCAGCGTTCCAGCTGCGACCGCGAGCACACCGGCCAGCGTCCAGATCGTTGATCCGAAGAACATGAACAGGAAGATCGAGGTCATCAGCGCCGCTGCGTATGCAAAGAGCACTGGTTCGGGAACAGGGATCAGTCCCCGACGAGCGATTTCCGAACCGAGGATCGAGGTGCGCTGCTCGCTCTCACTCATCACTGATCTCCCACGTTGTCGGCCCGTTCGGGGGCGTTCTGAGCGGCCTGCGCCGCCTTGTTCAGTGCGGCCCCGCCGACTGTTCCGGCCACCATGACCGCGCCGACGCCGGCCGAGGCGACCGTGCCGGAGACCCCCTTGGCTGCGGACATGAGCTTGCGGGTGTTCGCCCCACCGTGCCCACCGCTGCTATGACCTGCGCTGACGCCTGGATGCTGGTGCGAGGTCGAACCGTGCGATGCCGAGCCGTTCGACGAGGCCGAAAACCCTCCACCGGCACTACCGCCGCCGACGCCGCCGACGGAATGGGAGTGTGCTGCCCCAGCGGAGCGAGCCGCCGCGACTTCCCCGCCGCCACCGCCACCGCGGGCCATCATCGCCATCTGTGCGGTCTGCAAGGTGCCGCCCAGCCCCTCGCCGGATGCCGAGCCGGTATCGCCGAAGCCCTCCGAGTCCTCGCTCGACGGCAGGAACGGCGCGTACTTGAGCAGGGACCACGGTGCGAGTCCGACCAGGCCGATGCACACCGCCGTCATTGCCAGCGCCCCGAGGTTCGCGAGTTCACCGTCGACATAGGCCCCGGCGCTGCTGTCGATCAACACCGTCGCTAAGAACCCCAGCCCGAGGAAGATCACCGGCTTGGAGAACACGATCGAGATGAACACGAAGATCGGCCGCATCGCCTTCTTTCGCAGTGTCGGATGCGACCACAGTCCGAACGCGACACCGGTCAGGCCGGCGAGGATCGGCAGGGCAGCGGCGTGCATCAACATGCCGAAGAACAGGGCTAACGACCCGAGGAACAACAACCCGAAGAACACGATGCCGGTCAGAGAACCGCCGACGACAGTGTCGCTGGTGATCCCTCCGAGCATGGCCGACACCGACACCACCGCCTGCTCCAAATCCTGTTTGAGCAGGCCGGACAGAGAGGTGGTCAGTGCGTGTGAGAACTGGACCAGCAGCTCGGCGGCAGCAGGGGCGAACATCATGGACAGCACACCCAGCGGGGCGTAACCGATCAGGTTGTGCGCCAACTCTATCCGGGTCGACTTCTGCGCCGAAGTCCGATAGATCGTGAACAGTGCGGTGACCGCCATGACGAAAACCCCGAGGCCGCAACTGATCGCGTACCACCGCAGGAAACCCTCGTCCCGCGGGTTGAACTCGTGGATGTTCGCCAAGCCCTCGAGGACCGAGGTGGTCAGGGATACGGCGCTCTCCTTGGCGCTGTTGGCCCAGTCGTCGATTACGCTGCCCGGATCGGCGATGAAGGCAACCGCGTCGGCGGTCTTGTCGATAGCCTCCATGCCGAGGCCGACCCCGAGCTGAATCTGTAGAGGCGTCACAGCTCTGAGGACGACACCACCGGCTTTGGCGACATCGAGGAACCTGTCGGCGGCGTCTTTGTTCTGTTCTTTCCAGTTCCAGATTCCGCCGAACATCACGCCGACCTGCTTGTTCCACGCCTGGCACCGTTTGGTTTCGCTGGCGCTGGCGGTCTCGTCGCAGTCGAGGAAATAAGCCCGGTTGCACAGCATCTCGTGGTCGCTGCACGGGTTCTCGAAGATGTCGTCGGGCAGGTTGTCAACGTACTGCTGCTGCTTCATCAGTTCGATGGAGGCGGTGTCGGGTTTGGCAGCCCAGGTGAACCCCCAATGGTTGCCGGCAGACTCGGACCACTTCGCCAGGTCTGCGGCGCACACCTTCGCCGAGGGCGAGAAGGTCTCATCGCCGCCGGGGAACGATTCTGGCCAGGTGGTCGGAGCTTTGCCGTCGAGCACGGCTTGCTTCGCCTCGTCGTCCGATACGTCCATCAAGTCGGCGTACTGGGCGATGCGCTGCGTCACCGGAGAAGACCAGTACAAAATCTGCTGGTCGAAGCGGAGGTACTGCCCGAGGTACAGGCCGTAGTCGCCACCCTTGTCCGCACACGCCGGATCGGTCGACCACCCGGCCGCCTCGAACTCGGGATGGCCCGGAAAGAACTCTTTGAGGTCGTCGGGCATCCCGGCAGGCCAACCCTCGGCAGCGCCGCTGAGCGGCTGCGCCCACGCTGGTGTCGCGCTCAAGGCCAGCGCCAGCGCCGCCAGCAGCGCCGCAAGGAAAGTACGGACAAGGGATCGCATGATTACTCCACGAAGAAGGTGTAGAGGCCGTTCGCGCCGAACTCGGCGAGACTGGAATCCCCTTCGGGGAACGAAACTTCCTCGGGTTCCGGGCCGGATCGGTACGCCCAGTCGACGGCCTTCCAGTCGTCGTCCTCCCACTGCAAGGTCACCGTCGTCGTCGACCAGAAGGTGATGACGCTGACCCTGCCCGTGCCGCTCAGATCGTCCTGGCTGGCCGAGACCGCCCACACCGACACGACCGCACGATCATCCGAGTAGTCGGTGACATTGACCAGGGCGGGAAGCACGTTCATCACGGTCCCCTCGGGCTGCGTCCCACTGTCCTCGAGGACCGCGGTCAGGGCATCACTGGCGTTACTGCCGACGAGAACCGACTTCGCTTCTTCCGCCGAGATACGTCCGAGAGAAATCTGACTTGCGGCCTGCACGAAGTTGGCGGCCGCGGTTTGTGCCCCGGCCTCGGTGCGGTCGTAGCCGTGCGGAACACCACTGGTGATCGAGTTCGGACCGTGCCCGGTCCGCACCGTGTCGGACTCCGACCCGCCACCCGACCCCCCGATCAGTACGCCGAGGATCGTCACCACGAGCAGGATCGGAATGCCGTACTTGAACCACTTGGGCAGCCTGCCGAATGCTGCCGCCACACCTCCCGAACCGGCCGTGCTCACCGAGGACGACGGAGCGGCCGGGGCCGGGGCCGCTTGCTGGGAGCCCGGCTTGATCGAACTGAAATCGGGTGCCATCTGATTCTCCTAACAGTGCGGGTAGATCGGCTATCAGCCGTTGACGAGGAACAAGATGGCGCCGACGATGATCCCGGCTCCGGCCACGCAACCGAACGCGACCGCGGCGGTCTTGGCCGAATCCATCGAATCGCTCAGCTCGCTCTGGTAACCCCCGGCGCGAGCCTTGCGGATCTTGTAGAGCGAAATGATCAAGTTGACCGCGGACACCGCCAGGACCGCGCCCCAGATGCCTCCCGCGATCCGCGACCAGGTGCTCTGGAATGTGGGGCCGAATACCCCCAGGTCGGGCGCGATTCCATCGAGCGGGTTGTCGGTCTGAGCCGAGGCTGTACCGGCGGTGAGCAGCACCATGCCGGCGGTGGCCGACAGCACGGACACGGCGCGGGCCACCCGATGAGGCAGCGAACGAACAGAAGTAGTGCGAGACATCAGAGGTCCTTTCAAAAGGTCAGGCATAGGGGTCGAAGCTGGACGGCTTCGGCGGTTGCGGCCGCCGAGTCCGCGCCGGCGGCTGGTGCATCTCGGAGTCGGCGGTGGTGAACGGGTAGCTGCCGAGAGCGGTGGACGAGCCGCCCGAGGCGTCCTGGTCGGCGTCCGGCTCTGCCGCAACATCCGCGGGGGGCCGGTAGTCCAAGGGCAGGTCTCGAGCAGGATCCGTCTTGGCCCTGTGCTCGACAGCACCGGCCGGTGGTTCCGCAACAGGTTCAGGAGCCGGTGCAGGCTCGGGAGCTGCGAAGCTCGGAACATCCGACCCGAAGGTCGGGGCGGCCGGTTCCGTGGCCACCGCAGGTGCCGGAGCCCAGTGCTGCTGATAGCCGGCCTGCCGCTCGACAATGGCATCGGCCAGCGCATCGGTCACCAGCGCAGCGACATTCGTCCACGCGATGATCGAGTCCTGCGACAGCGCCTCGAGCGTGATCCGCTCCCCGGTGGCAAACACCGGCTCGAACGGAAGCCGCACGTAGGTCTGCACACCGAGGGCATCGAACTCTTCGACAATGGCGGTCTCGAGGTTCGGATCGGACCCCGGGGTCGCGCACAGCAACACGATCGCCGAACGCACCAGATGCTCGAGACCGCGCTTACGCAGACCGTCGAGCATCGCGTAGGCGTGCTGGGCCATGTCCCGGCGCATCGGCAGCGGCACCACCAGCAGGTCGGCATGACGCACCGTCCACTGCCATGCCCCCGCCTGCGGAGTAGTGGCGGTGTCGATAATCAGCAGATCACGGTGCCGACGGAGCACCGCACCCAATGCCGCGCACTCGTTCTCCCCGATCATGTTGTCGTAGGAGGAATCGGTGTCCCCGGCGAGAATCTCGTCGTGCGTGGGCTGTAGCCGCAGATACGCCGCCAGCTCCCCCGCCTCGACATCGGCAGACACCAGCCGCGACGCGTTGTCGAGAACATCCCAGACCGTGCGCTCGATCGGAGCGGTGCGTGCTGCCCGAATGCCGAGAGTGCCGCCTGCCTCGCTCATATCCACCGCCACGACACCGCGACCGCGGTGCTTGCCGAGCATCGCCGAGAGCGCAATCGTCGTCGGGGTTTTTCCGGCGCCACCCTTGGTGTTGACCACCGCGACCGTGCCCGAACCCGGAAGGGTCCGCTGGATCGCCTCGACCGCTGCCCGATGGCCGGTCTCCGCAGATTCCGACTTCGGAGCCAGTTTCGTGCCGAGAGCCGCATTGATCCGGCCCCGCCAACCCCACTGGGCAGGTTGGGAGAGAGCCGGCGATGCGGCCTCATCGAACAGGGCACTATGCCTGGTGGACGGGGCCGCTGCCGGAGTGACCGGCTCGTCGACGGAGACCAGGGCCTCTACCCCGACGCCGTACGGATCGGCAATGTCGTCGGCCTCAAGTTCCGGGGTCGGTTCGGGATCGACTGCAGGACGGTTCGGGCGCAGCCGCAGTCGTCGTGGGTCGATGGTCGGTTCGTGGTTGTAGTCAGCGATGTCAGCCATCACGCTCGCCTCACAGGGTGGCGACGGACGACACGCGCCATCCGTCGCCGTTGTCGGTCAGCACCACGGCGACGTACTGCACGTCGCTGCCGATTTCGGTGCCGCTGGAATCGGTGACCGTGCTGGTCACCTCGTACATGCCGTGATACTTCGTTGCGGTGTTGGCTTGCCCCTGGTTGGGGACCTCGACCGCCACGGCGGTGACCGTCGCGTCCTGCGACGCCCACTGTGCCCATTCACCGGTGGCTTTGACCTCGATCTGGGCGTCGGCGCGGACCTGCGCGTCGAGGTCGGCGGTCAGTATCCCCAGATCGGCTGCCCTGACCGGTGCCTCATTGCGGTTGGTGTCGGTGCGGGTGTCATAGGAGAACCAGGTTTCGACGACCGTGCGGCCAAGTGCCGCGGGATCGTCGGTCGTCACCGTGGGCGCCGCCGGTGTGGCCGGCTGCTCGGTAGGCGGAGCCGGTTCGGTGGGAGGCCACGCCGCCGTCGAGGTCGACGGCCGCGCAGACGAGTTCGAGTTCCCCTGGTCCTGGTCGGTCTCGGAGCTGCATCCGGCCACGCCCACGGTCCCGGCGAGGACGCCGATCAGTGCCAGTCGGCGGATCATTCGGTCACCACCAGATCCGACAGGCGGATCGCCCGCCATTCGCCGAAGCCCGGCTCGAGGCACCACTGTTCGGCCGGATTTCCGTTCGGCACAACCTTGAGGTCGAGGATGACCTGCTTTTTCGCCGCAAGATCGGCCAGCTTCACCCCTTCGATCCGTTCGCTGCTCACCCGCAAGTGCAGGCGTACCGCGTCCACGCCGAGGTGTTCGCGGACCTTGGCAGCGAGGAACACCGCCTTGCCCGCGCTGGCTTGGTCGGCCGAGTGCTGGTCTCCGGGCCGGAAGATCCGGTCCTCCTTGTGGAACGTGCCGTACCAGGCGACATCGCTGGTGTCGGCGTCACCGACCACGGCGAACGATCCACGCTCGTCGCCGGCGGAGGACAAGGACACCAGCGGGGCGGTGGCGGCGGCCGCGGCCAGTTTGTCGGCTCGTTCGCGCTGTTCGTGCTCGCGCAGGGCGTCGTAGTCGACATCGAACTGCTTGTGTAGTTCGCGCTTGACCTTCGGCCACTGCGTGCGCGTCATGAGGTTGTTCTGCGCGGCCCAGGTCCGCAGGTCCGGGGCCGTCAAGTCTTCGACCGTCCGGGTCGATCCGAGGGTGCGGACCGCAGATTCCGCCTTGTCCCATTCATCGCTCACGGCGTGGTGTCCCCTTTCTGGTTTCTCATCGTTTCCGATGTCCTGGTGTGTGAAAGTTGTTGTGGCTCAAATAAACCGGATGGCTCTGACATTTTCCGGGGGTGTCCAATCGGTGATCCGAACCTTCTCGCCGGACTGGGGAGCTTCGACAACCTGGTTGTCCCCCATCCAGATCCAGACATGGCCGGGATGGGGCTGGACGATGTCTCCGGGCTGCAAGTCCGCCGCTGAGGTGATCGGTGTCCCTCTCGGATCGCTGACCTGCGCGGAATCCTGGTGCGGTAGAACGATTCTCCCGTCCGTTGCTTGAGCTACCGCGTACAGGACCAGGCCCGAGCAGTCGAATCCGACCGTGTTGTGGTCGCCGTGGAGATCGGCTACACCCCCGTCAGGGATGCCACGAGTCGGGCCGGTGACATCGCCGCCGCCCCATGCGTAGTCGGTGCCCAGCCATCCCAGCGCAGCATCGACCACCCGGGAACCGCTCGCTGAGGGAGGCTCAGGCTGGTCGACACCTGCGAAGTCGGCGCGGCCGGCGAGGATGGTGCGGACGTAGCTGGTCGTCTCTGCGTTCCCGCACACCCCGCCGGAGGCGAGCGTGTTGCCCGGACCGCAGTTGTAGGCCGAGAGCATCAGTTCGGTGCCGTCACCGGCGACTTTTCCTTCGCGGAGCCACTGTTGGGTCTGGTCCCACATCTGGCAGTTGTAGTCGGCCATCGACATCACCGAGTCGCCGATGGAGTTCACATCGGCCACGCCGTCACCGTCGTAGTCCTTACCCATCGCGGCCCAGGTGCCGGGCATGAACTGACCCGGACCGCGCGCGCCGGCCGGAGAGACGGGTGAGTTCGGGCCGTACCGGAACCGGTTTTCCGCGTAGAGCTGGGAGGCCAGTAGCGGAGCGTCGACTGCATCGCAGGTCTGAGCTGCCTTGACGATCCATTCGCGGAACTCGTCGGGGACCGATCCGGGCGCGAGGGAACTTCCGCCGGGCCGTGCCAGGCCGGTGCAGCCTGCACCGAGTGGGGTCTCGGCCGCCACCAGTTGCACATTCGGCGAGGTCGGCACCTGCTGTGGGGCGTCGAGTTCGTTCGCATCGGCCAGCCACGGCATCGGGTCGATGGGCGCTCCGCCGTCGAGCCGGCCCCCGGCCCAGACCTCGAAATGCAGGTGGGGGCCGGTCGAACCGCCGGCGTTGCCGACCAAGCCGATCAGATCCCCGGCGCGTACTTCGTCACCGACGGAGACGAGAACTCCGTCCGGGAACATGTGCCCATAGACCGTCGAGAGTGTCGATCCGTCCGAGGTGATCGAGTCGACGATGATCCAGTTATCGAAACCGTTTTCGTCGCCGGAGCCGGAATCCCCTGCTGCGACAACGATTCCGTCGATCGGTGCATAGAAGGGCGTGCCGGTCGGGGCTGCGAGGTCGACGCCGTTGTGCGCGGTACCCGATCGCGGGCCGAAGCCGGAGGTGAACGTGTACGTGCCGGTGACCATCGGCTGCACTTTCTTGCCGGTGGCAGCACGCAGGCTGTTCGGCGACCGGGAAGCACCCTGCGTCGGCAGGCAGTTGTCCGGCTCGGGATTGTCGCTGCCGCACATCACCAGCGCGCCCATCAGTGCCACGACACCGACTGTCATCGTGATTTTGGTCGTCGAAGAAGCCACGTTCTCACCCCCTTTGCATGAGTGCTTGTCGAGAGCCCGCCCAGGCCATGCACCGTGTGTGACTTCGCATCCGCCCGCCCGAGGTCGGATGTCGCGTTAGTGGAAGGCTTCGGTCCTGGCAGCGGCACCACCCGCTTGCCGGGACCTCTCGGCGTTAGCCGATTGCCTTCGCGAAGATGGTCACCATCGTGTCGATCGCGTTGTCCTTTCCGTCGGGAGCCCAACTGGGATAAGCGATGTGCGAATTCGAGGCGTAGAAGCTCGCTGCGGTGAACCCGTCCGAAACCAGCTGGCCCAGCTCGGAGGCGCCGTCGCTGCTCGCCAGTGCCATCACCGACCGGCTCAGGCCGGCCAGGTCGCTGTCCTGGGCCTGCACCGACATCAGCGACCCGATCGGATCGCCGGGATTGTGCAGCTGCCCGGGACTCATCTTCTGGCCCGGTGTGAGCACGCCGAGGGCCACCTGCGCCAGTTCCAGCGCGACCGGCATCAGCCGCGACAGCTCGAGCGCGTTCCCGGTTTCGGCCACCGCCCAGGCGATCTCTTGAATCTCGCCGACGCTGCGAGCCAGCCGGATCACATCGACGTTGCCGAGCAGATCGAGTACCAGTGCTGCGATCGCGGCCGTTCCGGATGGATCCGGCACCATCGCCACCAGGCGCGAGAGTGTCTTGAAGTCCACCCCGGCGGCCATCTTCACCAACGGAGAGAGCTGATTGTTCAGGTCCCCGGCGATCACGTGCGCGCCCCGCGTATCTCCGGTGACGAGCTTGATCGGGAGCTGCTGCAGGCCGGCAGCCACCGCCGCGTAGTCAACGGTGGTCACCCCGGAGACGACATTGAGCAACTGGTTGATGATCGTCGTCGGTTTGGCAACCGAGAGCACCTGCGTGGCGGTCCGCAACTCCGGCGGACCCGAGGCCGCCAAGGGTGACAGGCCCGCGACCAGCGTGTCTGCGGAGCTTGCCAGCGTGGACACGTCGACTCGCTCACCCGAGGCCCGCGATTTGAGCAGCGCAGTGCTGGTCTCGGTCACCGCATCGGCGGCCGAGAGCACCGCCGGGACATCAACCTGCTCGAGTGTGTCGAGCACGCCCGCCGTCGTTGCCTCCGGCGATCCCTCCGGCGCCGAGGCGAACGTCTCGCGTGCGCCCGGATTGCTGTCGATCCACTGCCGTGTCTGATCGACGGGCGTCAGAGTCTCCGACACCAACCGAGCTTGCTGCGTGATGCGGGCGATGTTCGCCGCCGAGGTCGTCGAGGTCGGACCTGCGGCGTCGAGCTCGGTTACCGATTCGGCCAGCCGGGACGCTGCCCCGAACACCGCCGACAGATCGGCATTGCGCCAGTTGCCCGGCGACGACAGCACATCGACCAGCGACGATTGCGCCACCGTCGAGTCACCGGTGATCGTGGGAGTGTTTGGCGTCGCCGCCGAAGCGAGGTCGGCAGAGACATCGACCGCACCCGGAGGATTGGCAATGATTCGACCCAGCGATGCCAGGAACGGAGTCGACTCACCATCGGTGTTGCAGTACGCATCGTCCGGGTGGCAGATATCGAACACCTTGCCCGCGAGCTGTCCGAACCCTTCCGGGGCAGGGCCGGCGATGCCCCGACCGGTGAGCGGCGGGCCGATCAGTGTCGCGCCCTCGGTACCCCGCTTCGGGTTGGCGAGCAGAATCACCGCTTTGACCTGCTGCGCAGCGACCGGGCCGAGGCCGTGGCCGATGTTGACGGCCAGATCGTTGCCGATCTGCGCGCCTTGGCTGTACCCGGCGATGAGGTACTTCGAGGACGGGCACCGCTCCATCAGCTCTGCTGCCGCTTTGTCACCCCGTGACTTCGATTCGGCATAGGAGGTGCCGTTGAAAAAAGCCTCGCCCGGATACGGCACGTACACCGCGTCGAGGTTCTTGCCGTAGCGCTGCTCGAGGGCATCACCGACGGCCGCGAGCATTCCTGTCGGCACATTCGGGTCGGCGTTGGCGGAGGTTTCCGTCGTGCCGGGAATCATCAGCGCGATCGTGCGGGCACATCCGTTCGTTTCCGCAGCATGGGCAACGGTCGGAGTGCACACGGCGGCCGCCGTGGTCACTGCCGCCGCTGCCAGAGCGAGACCTGCTTTCCTCATCCCCCACTACCCCCGACCTCTTCGATGGAGCGGATCATCACCCGGCCGTCTTCAGCCGTGGTGGTGGTGATGCGCTGCTTGAACTCGTTGCGTCGATCCGGTCGGACCTCGGTGATCTGTGCGCTGTAGGTGTTCGGACCGATCGCCGTCACCTCGAGGCAGTGCGTGGTCCCCAGCGGAACGGTGTCGATGCCCTTCTGGATCGTTGCTGCATCGGGCAACGGCGCATCCGTGGCCATCAGCTCCCGCACCGCTGGACCCGATCGCAGCAGGTAGTAGCGGTGTTCGAGCGCTGCGATCACACCTTCGCCCGACAGCTGGTCGCCCTCGTCGGGCGAACACGGATCTTCTGCCACCGCCGCGGCGGTGGTCGGGGCTGCGGTCGCGGTATCTGGGACCAGGCCCCCGAAGTCGGGGTTGTCGTCGCCGCCGAACAGGGCCGAGACACCCCAGACAGCCGTCCCCACGACTGCCACCGCCGCGAGACCGACTCCCGCATAGGTCCATCCCCGCCCGGAAGGTCGGTGCACCGTCGCGCCCCCGACCTTTGCGGCCGGGCGAGCAGCGCGGCGGCTGACATCAGCCGCCGCGACCACTCGAGACGCCGACTCACGGGCGGGCGCTGTCCCCACTGGGGAAAAACGCTCATCGTCCGCCGGTGCAGGCACCGGCGTCCGCACCATGCGGGTCCGAGGCGCGGTCGCGTCGAGCACTCGCGGCGAACCCGCTTGGTTGTTCCGCTTCATCGGTTCGTCCCCCTTCGACCGGAACTAGGCGTTGACTACCGGAGCCTGCGGGCCGAGGCCCTGGCCGACCGCTTCGCTGACCAGGCGCGATGCAAGTCCCGGCGTCGCGTCGGTGAAGAACGACTCAAGTGCCTGGTCAACCTGCTCGACGACCTGCTCGCCGCCGGGCTGGGCCTGCACGAAGTCGCGGACCTGGGTGTCGAGCGCCGGAGCGGTCTCGGTGGTGAAGGTCTGCACCGTCTCCACAGCGACCGCACCGACCGGATCTTCCGACCACTGCGCGAGCGTGGTGTCGACCTGTTCGGTGACCTGCTCGGATTCGATATCCGGCACCTCGGTCTCGATCGGCGTGGCGTCCTCGCCAGCGCCGTAGGCAGTGCCGGCCGCGTATCCGAGCGCGCCGCCACCGAGGGCGCCGAGGCCACCACCGACCACACATCCGGCGCCGAAACCTGCCGCCGCGCCACCGGCCGTGGCAGCAACACCCGTGGTGACCATGCCCACGCCCGGAATCGGCACCAACATGCCGCCCAGGCTGGCCCCGACGATTCCCGACACCGTGGACACGGCCAGAGCCGTCGGAACACCGGCGGCCACGCAGCCGGTGGCGAAACCGGCACCGGCCCCCACTGCCGTACCTGCGACCTGCGCGGACGCGATCTTCTCGGCCTCTTCTGTCTCCATTCCTGTCGACCGGTGGTAGTCGGTGACCATTGCTTCGACCACGGCCGTCGTGCGGTTGGTCTTGTCGGCGTCGACATCGGAGACCCAGTTCGGCTGATCGAAGATCACCCGGCCGAAACGCATCTTCTCGGCAGGAGCCTCGATCGGCAGGGTCGGGCCCTCGAAGAAGGCCGGTGAAGGCTCGCTGTAACCGACGTTTCCACCGCCCGAGTAACCCGAGTTTCCGCCGCCCGAGTAGTCGCTGTACTGGGTCATCGACACGCCGCCACCGGTCTGCGGGTTGTAAGCGCGCGTACCGCGGTTGTAGTCGGCCGGAGGTGCGACCCAGAAGTTCTCGGCCGGCTTCGGCTCAGGCGATGACGGTGCCGGCTGCGGGGTCGAAGGCGGTGTCGCAGTGATACCCGCCTGCCCACCCTCGGCTTCCGGTGTCGCAGTGATACCCGCCTGCCCACCCCCACCGGAATTGTCGGTCGGGGCTGCGACTGCTGTGGGCGCAAAGGCGATAAGCAGTCCGGCTGCTGCCGGTGCCAGGGTCGCAGTGCTGAGCATCGCGCTGGTCGTCTGGCGGCGCCGGTGTCTGCCGGTGCCGGAAACCAACCGATCTTCGTTGGATACGGACATATAGGTCGCCTTTCGTGCGGGGATGAACCGTGAGGATTGAGCAGGTAGAGCTGCTGGTCCGAGGTCGGAAAGATGAACTCGGGGGCGGTAGTCGTGGTCCGAGTGCCGGATAGGTGCGGGCTCGTTGCTGGCGCGAAGCCGAGTAACGCGAGAACAGCAGTGCCCGAAGAAGAAGTGGGCTCTCTCGCCGTCAGCGATTGATGCCCGAGCTTGCGTAGCGCCCGGATAGGTCGTTTCGTGAGTGGTTCAGCCCCGGATACGTGACATCGACGCCAATCACTGACACGTGTCCGGGGTTTTCCTATGTGCAGGTGGCTCACGCCGTTCCGCGCTCTGGTTGCCGGCCAGAGGCTCGCCTGCGGTTTCAGCCGATGGCTACCTCCTTCAACAGTGAAACCCTGTTTGAAACTCTATTCCAGGACGTTAGCGCAAAATCTATTCCAGTGGAAGATGACGCAATACATTCCTGTAGGGCAGTGTTGTCACTCGTGGAAGGGTTGTGGGCATGACGAGACGGCCTCTTCGGGGTTTCGACCGGGAGAGGCTGATCGATCTGCGGACGGAAAAGGGCTATACCCGTGGTGACCTGGCGAGGTTCGCCGAGGTGAGCGTGGCCGCGGTCCGCTCCTGGGAATCCGGGCAGGCGACCCCGCAGGTAGATCGACTGGCCCGCGTTGCCAATGCCCTCGAAGTCCCCCTGTCGGACCTCGTTCGAATACCTCCGCACGAGCGGTACCTGGGCGATCTGCGAGTCCAGGCAGGTTTGACGCAGCCGCAACTGGCGCTGGAAATAGGTATTTCCACGGCCTCGCTCAGCAGTCTGGAACTGGGAGAAACCGCGCTGCGCGAGTCGGTTGCCGAACGACTGGGCAAAGCGCTGGGGTTGGGCACAGCCGAAGTTTGTGCCGCCTACGAACGTTCCCGTACCCGACCGCCAGGAACTCGGGTCTGACGTGCACGACTCGTTGGTGGTCGACGTACGGAACGTACGAATTACCACGTCTGGACTCCCCCGCGGAGATAGCAGCCCGCCTCACTCAGACATGCGGAGGCGACCGAAACCGGCTGTGCTACATCCGAGGCCGAGTCGACAAGCCTCAGGAAATCCCCACGGGCGGGGACGCGAAAGACAAATTACCAGATCACCGCCAGTATTCGGGGATCGACCTACCCTTCAAGGCGGCGCTGATCGAGGGCGTGTAGACCCTCTGTGGCCGCGTCGACTTCGGTGGACACCGCCGAAATCTGTACGAGCACGAGACGGTCACCGAGAGCTCCGGGATAGGGGCTGATCGACAATTCCGCTGTTCGCCACCCCGATTCGGACCGCAGGCGAGCACGAGCCAGACGAGCGGCAGTATCGCCCGCGCGGAATGCTGCGATCGCTTCCGCCAGGACACCTCGGTCGTCAGGATGAAGGATGTCGTTTGCGCCCTTGACGCTCCGCCAGGACACCCAAGGGGGAGCATCCGGAAGCCACATGGTCAGAACAGCGAGATCGGCGACGAATACGCCGGTGTAGACGCCCGCCGATCGCAGCATTTCCTGCATTCCCAGCTCGCTCAACGTCGGCAGCTCCGGCGGCGTCGTATCGGACACGTCATGCCAGAGCAGCCGGATCCCGACATTTCCCGGATCGGTGCGGCCTTTGCCCCAGCAGTACCAGCGCATCACTCGCCCGTCAGCGTGGAGAACCGACATCGGCGCCTGCCACTTGCGCCCGTGCACCGGATCAATAGCCAATTCGAACAGCGACGCCGACTCATCGAACTTGACGGCCTTTGCGATGTACTCCGCCGGGGTCCGCTCCGGAACATGGTCCTCGGGGAGCACTCCCGACATCATGGACGCCTCGACCGTCTGACCGATCGCCATGCGTTCGAGATCCCACGCGATGCCTGCGACTATGCGAGGCGGGCTCGGGACTACTCCCGGCTCCCCGACCCAGACCTGGACGCCGTGCGCCTCACCACCGGGCCCGAGGACGGGCACGGCTTCGATGTGAAAGGTCTTCGGCGGCCTCTTACGAGAACTCACATCGATCTTGACGGCACGACGGGTCCGGACTACCTCCTGGATGATCCGCGTGATCGCGATGTCCGGGGCCGGCTGGACATGCCGGGTCACCGATGCCCAGTCTCGTACTGTTCCGCCGCAGGCGACTACGGACATTTCCTCGTCGACCAGTGTCTCGACCAGGTGCCATTCATTGAGATTCATCGTTGTCGTAGTCCTCCCCGAACCGCGGCATGGTTACAGCTCCCCGAAAAGGAACATACCGGGCACAGGCGCACGTCAAATACGCGAGAGTCTGACCTTCAGATCCCGCGGCTTGAGCGTGACGGCCTCGTGAACATCGAGTTCGTACCCGGGCTCGGGAGCGAAGTCGTACCGACGGATCAGCGACGCGAGTGTCAGCACGGCCTCGTGGAGCGCGAACTGCCGGCCGATGCACGCGCGGATCCCGGTGCCCCACGGCTTGAAGATGTGCGCCGGCCGTCGCCGCACTGCGTCGGGTGCGAACCGGTCCGGGTCGAACCGCTCCGGGTCCTCGCCCCACAGTGGATCGCGGTGCAGCTGCGGCAACAGCACGAACACCCACGATCCCGGAGGAAGGGTGCGGCCACCGAGGGTCGTCTCGCCTCGCACCTTGCGGAAGTAGCCCGGTGCAGCCGGCCACAGCCGCAACGTTTCGTCCACGATCCGCCGCACGTACCGCAGTTTCGCGACCTGCTCGTAGCCGATCTGTCCGTCGGCTCCGACCACCTCGGCGATCTCGGCGCGTGCCTTCGCCACCACCTCGGGGTGCCGGCTCAGGAAGTGAACCGCGAAACCCAGGGTGGCGGCGGTCGTCTCGTTGCCCGCGACCAGGAATGTCAGGACCTGGTTGCGGATCGATTCACGACCGAGGTGCTCACCGGTGTCCGGGTCGGCGGTGTGCATCATCAGCTCGAGCAGATCGGACTGCGTGTCCTGCGAGCGCATCCGTTCGTCGACGATGCGATCGACCGTGTCCTGCATCAACGCGATGTCGCGGGCGTGCTGCTCACGGGCCGCCCGACCGAACACGGCGCGCAGGATCGGGATGTCGTTCGAGGAACGGTTGATGTACTCGAGGGCGCGACTCATCGCCTCGACGAACGGATCGGGCTCGGCGCGGCCGAAGGAATCGAAGTCGTAGCCGAACCCGCATCGCCCGATGACGTCGAAGGTCAGCGAAGTCATGCTCTGCGGCACGTCGACGTACTCGCCGCTCTCTGCTGCGACGTCCCAGCTGTGCAGCAGACGGTCGATCACCGCGAGCATCGAGTCGTGGTACCCGCGCATCGCGGCCTGGCTGAACCCCGGACCGAGGATGTTGTGGGCCTTGCGCCAGTTCGGCTCGGAATTGAACGCAGTGAACAACCCGTCTCCGGCGATGACGCGGAGCTTACGCAGTGGCTTTCCGAGGAATTTGGCCCATTTCTCCTCGTCGTTGACCTCGCGCACCAGGTCGGCACCCGAGACCACGATCAGTCGGTGCTTGAGGATCTTGCGTTCGAAAATCCCTCCGAGTTCCTGTGCCATCTGCATCTCGCGCTGTACGGGCTTGGCGACGTCGATGCTGAGCAGGTCCCCCAGAATTGGCAGTCTTCGGCGCGGCCGAGGAATGGGACGTGAGTCGGTGCTGGTCGCGGGGCTGCTTGTAGAAAGCTGCGGGGACGCCATTCCTGAGAGTGTGCACCACCAACTGTGTGACCCAGACCGCAGCCTCTGGTCGGCCGCGTCAGAGAGCATCAGCACGTCCTCGTGTCCCACAAGGCGACACGCGCCACGCCGAGACTCGCGAATAACCGGGAACGACGGAATCGCCCGCTAACCTGAGTCAGATTCATCGACCGATCTTGAAGAACGGGGGTTTACGCATGGCACAGCCGCACAAAGGCGACCGCGCCGCGATGACTCTACGTATCCCCGCCGAGCTGCACGACCAGCTCAGCAAGGACGCGGAGGACGCCAAGATCGCGCTGTCCCAGTACGTCGCCGACCTACTCGCACTGCAAGCAGGTCGGCCGGACCTCGCCCGCGAAATCAAGGCGGTGCCCGTGTAAACGCCACGACAGAGGGGCTCTAGCGGCCAACTAGACGGTCCCTCAGAAGCAGAAAACCCCCCACCGGCCAAAGTGGAGGGTTTTCCAAACCAAATATCTGCCCGATCGGTCGCCAAACGTTTCGGGCACTCGAACTTTCTCTTGCTCAGAAAGCCTTCGTTATGCATATTAGCGAGCACAGCTCGTCGGTTTCAACTCTCGGTCCAAATCACACCCGAGCGTGTCGCCCCCGTCGGGGCGCGGACGCGCCGCACGGCAACCGCCGTGGACCGGGCCGCGCCGCTCCCAAGACCCGTCGCGGTCGCCGCCGCGGTAGCTACAACCTCCGCGTCGCCGAGGGCGCCTACTCCCCCATCCCTGTCTGGGACTCCCGCGCGGGCTGGATGCGCCAGATCATCAACTGGGCCCGCAGCGAGACCGGCATCAAGATCTGCCACGAGCACCGCATCGCCCCGGACAAGTTCATCGCCGCAGCCAACGCCCACGCTGCGTACGCCGACGAATCCACCGGCCGCAGCCTCACCGCCGCCCGCGACACCCTCGCCGAGTACGCCGGCATCAGCACCGACGTCCTCGATCGTGCCCGCCAGATCCTTCGCCGCATCGGAGCCGCCGTCGAGCTCGTCCGCGGCCGCTACCTCACCATCGCCGAACGCATCGAAGCCAGCCTCACCCACGGTGGAAAGCAACTTCGCGCAGCTTCCGTGTGGGCCTTGACCAGCAAGTTCACTGCCAACTCTTCTGTTTATCCCCAGTTTCCGAATCATGCGGATCTACCGGAGAACCCTTTGGGTTCTACAGGTATCTCTCGTTCTCAAGTAATCACCAACGCGCGCGCTACGCGCCGCGCTCGGACTTCGACGAAGGCCGCGGGCGAGGGCGACCCACGACCCCTGCACGCTCAGATCGCCGCAGCGCGCCTGGCCGACCGACTCGGTCCCACGATGCCCGAATACCGCGGCGTGGATCGGAATGGCCACTACGTCCCCGGAACCATCCATCACCACGTCGGAGCGATCGCCGATGCCCTGACCGCCGCAGGCATCGACACCACCCGATGGACCGGCGACGACGTAGCCAACCAGATCACCGAGTTCCGCCGCGACCGCAGCCTCCCACACCTAGCGTCCCCGACCGCTTTCCTGCGCTGGCAGCTCCGTGCCCTCGCCGATGTGTGGTCAGGGCCTACCCCCACCGAGCGCCGCACTGAGATCCAGGACCGCCGCGCCGCCGAACGTCGCGCCGAACTCGACCGGCGTGCTGCTCATCCTCCGGCCAGCGACGACATCCGTGCCACCGCTCTCGCCGAGATCCGGCAGATACTGTTCCAGCGCTCGGGCATGCGCACCCGGACCCGCGGGGACCGCTTCGACCGGCACCGCTACTGAACGAAATTCTCGCTCCGGTCAGAACCACAGCGGCGAAGGGGAATCGAATCGTTTCACGCGGAAGCCGCTCCTACCCCTCGAGCTTGCGGGCATCATGCAGTATCCGACCCACCGCTCCGGTCGACATCTCCAGTTTCTCGGCGATCTCGCGGTACTTCATCCCCTGCTGGCGAAGTTCGACCACCTGCTTGCGTCGGCGTTCTGCGCGTTCAAGGAATTGGTCTCGGGGTTCGGCAATCAGGCGACGTGCAGTGCGCTCCGACGAGCCGAGCCGGCGTGCCAGTTCCTTTGCGGTGATCGACCGACGTTGTTGTGCCTGGGCGCTGCCGCTCATTGCGCGAACTCCAATGCTGTCGCCAGATCGAACTTGGTGGCCCGCTTCCTGTTTGCTTCCCGTTTGGCGGAGCTCATGACCTTGCCGCCCTTGCTGCCACGTGCTGCCTGGCGCGCCCGGAACGTCCCCTCGTCGAAGTTACGCCAGATCCACTTGCCGATGGAGTACGCCGTGGCACGGACCTCGATGAAAGGAAGAGGGTCGGCGAACTCGCTGTTGATTCCGTGACAACGCTGAAGAACCAGTTGGAGCCACTGGTCTACGGTGGCATGACGATGGTGCCACCACTGTGGGTACGCCCACTTACGGGCAGTGTCGAACATCGTCACATTGCGGCCCAGACCCACGGAGCGGTCGGGCCGGCGCGGAGCCTGACGAGGTGTGTAGATGGTCGCCAGATCCCGCAACGAGTACGGATCCCCTGGACCGTAAATGGTTTCCCATTCAGGGTGGATCGGGTTCTTGGTCAGCTGCCCACCGTAGGAGAAGTCCCCGCCGACGGAGATACACAGACCTCGCTCGATGCGATGGGCATAGCGCAGCGGAGTCAACCGCGCCGAGTCGGTACGGCAGACTCGATGGTCGCCCAGCCACCAACCCAGGTGCGCCCGCCCGGAGGGAGACTGCGCGACCCAGCTCGGCGTCGGATGATCCGACGGTTTCTCGAACGCCCGCATCGCCGCATCGGGGTGGTCACAGTCGATGACGATCGATCCGAGCAACGCGTGTGGAGAGTGCTGGATGTAGCGCATCATCAATGCCTGGTCACGGCTCATTCGGTACTGACCGTGCTCGAGTTGGTTCGTCGCGAACGGCCGATGCGGCAGTAGCACCTCGTTTCCCCACTGCTCGTCAGTGAGAAGGGACTCCCCCGCCGTTTCCATGCCGAGTACTGTGCACTACCAAGATCGAGTATTCGGGTAGGACACGCCGAGCCATATACAGATATTATTCGGGTAGGTCATGCCAAGCCATATCAGGTATCCGCCCCGCCTTCTCCCTTTCGAACCCTCGAACATGTCCACTCGTGGCAGAGGCTGTGCTTCACGTACCGAAGTTACGATGAGAACCATGACCGGGAAGAAGCGCATGGCCTTCGACATCACCGAAGCCGACGCCGACCGGATTCGCGCCGCCTACGTCGGCACCCGCGCCATCCTGCCCCCGGCCACCCTCAGTGAGTTCATGACCGACCTGCTGGTCGAGGCCACCGAACGCCTCGAAGCCGAACACAATGACGGCCGGCCCTGGCGCACCCCCAGCCGCAGCGAACTCAAATCCCTCTCCCAGACCGGCGTCGGACGCAACGCCCCCTGCCGCCCAGGAGAACAGGACCAACAATGACCGAGGCGTCACGCACACCGCGCCCCAAACTCGGGTTCCACACCGACCAGGCCGAACGCATCCGCGCTGCCTACCTCGGCACCCGCGCAGTCCTCCCGCCGAGCACCTTCAGCGAATTCCTCGAGACCGCCGTCCTCGAGACAATCGAACGACTCGAAGCCGAACACAACAACGGCCACAGCTGGGACGCCCCGGCCACCGGGGAAGTCAAGTCCACCGCCCAGACCGGCGTCGGCCGCTGGAATCGCACCTGACCGGTTCTCAGTCGCACATCCTCATGCGTTGAGGACACGATGAGAACCACCCCTTCTCACTCCCCAGTGGGACTCTCACGACTCATATAACCCATTATTACTATGGAATCCCTGACATAAGGCAGCAGTACAGAGAACCCTCGAGCACCCATGCGAGTGTGCGCGAGAATCCGCGACGATAACGCTCCCACCAGCACAAATAACGCCCGTCCGGTAGCCGGCCGAATGACAGTTGCCGCCGTCGTTCTCGTCGTAGCGGTCGCCGTTCTCACCGTCGAGCCGATAGCGGGGCGCACCCCGACGCACCAAGATCAGTCGGTGCCGCGTGACACAGTGCCGACCACCGACTGACCGAGCCTGAGAAAAGGACCGCCACCGACGTGAATGAGCCCTACCTCTACGTCCGAACCACCTACCTCGGCTTCGACGGCCCACCCGAACCCGTCAGCAACCTCGCCGGAGGTCTCACGGGTCTGTGGTGGCTACTGATCATCGGGGCGCTCATCTGCTTCGGAGCATGCGAGTACATGCGGCGAAAGAGCGTGACCAAGAGGGAACGGCAAGAGAAGAACAGGCTCGGAGCGGCCTTCTTCCTCTACTGCGGCCTCATGGGATTCGTCGTCGGCATCTTCGGCCTGATCGCCGCGAACTGATCGAGGCGGCATTGATCGACGATCGGACCGGACTCGCCAAGGTGGAGGTTTTGTTGCCTGCCATGGATCCCAGATTTAGTAGTCGCCCGAGAACCGGACGGGTGTCAACGACACCTGAATTGGGTTCTGGTCCACTTTCCGTGATGATCCGATTGCGAGTCATCGTCACCGGTTATCGGGGTGAGAGGGTCGTCCCGTCCCGATCCAGTGAATACCGTCGGGGCCAGGTGAGTACGGTTGCGGCAGGTAGCGGGGATAGAACTCGCCGGTGTGCCAGGCGCCAGCGACTGTCGCCGGATCGTCGGGTTCGAATCCTGCTCGGACTGTAGGCAGGTGTTCACGCCAGCCGATCAGCCCGGAGTTGTCGCGACCCCATACCCGCACCACCAATGTCATGACCGAATTTGCCCAGCTCAGCTGTTCGATCTCGTACACCCCGGTGTCCCAGGGGCGTGCCGACAGATGTCTGGTGAGCGCGGACAAAAAGCTCATGTCCCAGTCGCTTTGTTCGAAGTCACCGTGTCGGACGGTCGGCAATTCCTCACCGCGATCGCTGGTGCTGTAGTGCTCGTAACGGCCGTTGTACTCGTCGCCTCGGTCGCGATCCATGGTCGAAGTCTGCCAGGCAGCATCTGCAGGATACTGCGCTGAGACATGGTGTCGCGCCATCACGCAAAGTGGGCCAGAACCTGAAATTGACCCCCGGAGCGGCACGTGAAATTTGACCCGGTGCGGTTGCTCAGTGACGGTGTGTGTCGACGTCGGGCACGAGTGGACGAGCCGTCCAGTTCGGGGGCCAGGGTGCTGCTGTGAATGCGGTTGGTTCGTCGAGGTCCGGGACTGGGCGGCTGGTATGACCGCCGAAGGACGTGCGGATCGACAGGCGGCGAGCATCGACGTGGACGTGAAGGGAGCCGTCGACGACCGACAGCACCGATGTGTCCATTTCTTCGAGCAGGGTGGCGGATCCGTGGTCGCAGCCGTCGCATCCGCAGTCGGGGATCGATGCCAGTCGTACCGCCGGGTCGCCCGCGGCGACTGTGACGGTGACTATGTGGTCGTTATCGACCGGTGTGTGCGTGGTCAGCACCAAGGGGACCGCGTCGTCGGCGACAGGCTCGAGGATGGTGTCGGTTCCGCCGCTGTCGTGGGGGCGCAGGGCCCATTCGATGTGTACCGCGTGCCGTGCCCAGCCGCGTTCGAGTAGCACGTGGCTCCAGGCTCGTGCCCGGGCTTCGACAATTTGGAACTTCTCCGGGTCGGTGACTCGCTCGTATACGTGTTCGTCCGGTGCGAGACCGTCCTGGTAGGGGTTCGGCCATCCGGGGGTGTGGGCACCGGTAAGCGCGAAGGCCGCGTCGACGTCGCTGAGCAGCGCACAGATGTCGTCCGACAACAGCGACGACAGATCTGCCCAGCCGGTGTCGTGCAGGGAGCGAACACCGTTGTTGTAGGTCTCCCACCAGGGCAGTTCCGAAGCAGCACTCACCCTACAGACGCTACCGGTCAGCTGGTCATCAACAGATCATGCAACAGGATCCGCTCGAAGCGACGGTCCTGCCGACATCGCGAGACGACGACCCGAACGATACGAACTATCACGCGCCCCGACCGGCTCCCCCAAGAACCGGCCGGGGCGCAGTCGTCTCTCATCTCACGTACCTGACTCGATCCGGTCGTGACCTGCGACTCTCATCTGAGAAACCCCTTCTCATATCATGGTTCTCATTGTTACTATGGGATCTATGAAGTGGACGAAGCGACACAAGAACAAGAACGCCTCAGCGCCCGAGAACGTGACAGCCGTCAGCGGATCCATGTGGTTTGCAGGCGTGACCATCACCGTAGGAATCGGGGCGGCCGCGTTCATTCTCAGCTTCCTCGCACTGCGAGACCTGTGCATCCAGGCCGGCCAACCGAGAGAGATCGCCTTCCTGTTCCCCGTCATCGTCGACGGAACGATCCTGCAAGCAACGATGGGAGTCGTCTCCCGACGTCACGACCACCGGGCGCGACGATTCTTCTGGAAGATTCTCATCGGCGCCGCCACCGTCTCGATCGCAGGAAACGCGATCCACGCCGTTCTCACCACGACCCCCGGCTTCAACTCCGTTCTCGCCGCCGTGATCGCCACACTCCCGCCGATCTCACTGCTCGCCTCCACCCACGCGCTGACCGTTCTCGGCCGTCGCACCGCCGCACCCACCGAGACTCACATCGAATCCGCGCCCGCGGCACCCCCGCGCCGTGAGACCGCGAACGAGAACGCGACCGCACCCAAGACTCACGTCACGACCATCACCGAGAACCGTGCCGCCGCCGAGACCGCGAGCGAGACTCCGGTCGCGCGGCCGACTCGCACCGCGACCGCTGACGCTCTCGCCCGACAGTTCGAGGTGCCACTGCCCCATCTGCCCGGTACGCACCTCGACACCAACCCCGTCCCGACCTTCCATTCCCACGAGGAACGTCGCGAATGGGCACTCGCCCGACGCCAGGCCGGAGTGGACGTGCCCGTCATCGCCCAAGAAGTCGACCGCTCCGTCGCCACCGTCTACCGCTGGCTCTCCGAGGCCGACATCTCAGTCACCATCTGATCATCACAAAAACATCGGAAAATCAACTTTTCAGACTTAAATCTGAATCAAGCAACAATCAGACCAACATCAAAAAATGTCCATGTCTGATGCGCGGCAGTCTCACCCCGGCGCATCGAACTCGGGAGTCGTCCCCCGGTTCGGTGCGCCGAGTCGCGTTTACAGCGTTGACCAGGGGCGATCCGCCCCGGACCCCCTTCGGGTCGTCTTCGGTGTCGACGAGCGGTGTGTTCGGTGGTCGGTGGCAGTCGGATTTTTGCCTCGTCGGTGACGGGGCCGGCAAACGTATGCTCCCGCGGCCGGCGGACGGTGCCCTCTCGCCCTGGCCAGGAGCGTGCCCGGCTCGTGTGCCGTGCGGGTGCGGTCTACCGATACCCGGGGGCTCTGCCCCCGGACCCCCGACCTCCCTCCCAAGGTTTCCCGCTGTCCGCGCGCACCCCGTTCGGCCGACACGCACGCCCTACCGGACCCGCCGACCACCGCGCAAGGGAAAACCCGCCCTTGCCCGGCGGCCGCCGCGCCCGGTCACCAGGCCGCACCGACCGACCGAGGTACCCGCTCCACCACCACCCCGCAGCACCCCAGGACACCCATAAAACCGCAGGTCAGACCCCTAAAACGTGTGACCAGCATCACCAGAAAAGCACCAAAAAAGACACTCTAGAACATCAAAAAAACATCAAAACAGATGTAAAATTGAGTCATGAACAAAGAGGAAATCACCGCCCAGCTCCGCGCCATCGCCCGCGATTTCGACGACCTGCTCGAGAACCTCTCGACCGGAAAGAAGATCTCCGACGTCCTCGCCGCCTCCCGCAAGACCAAAGCCGCCGCCCGCGCCGCAGGCATGACCGAGGGCGAAATCGACGCCGCTCTCGAATCCGGCCTCAGCTGACCCACCCACCCGCAGGAGGACACGCGATGACCACGCCCGCCCCCGTTCAGACGCTCGAGCTACCCGACCAGCAGTGCGACTACAACGGCTGCACCGCCGAGGCCACCCACACCGACGGCGAGTGGGCGATGTGCCCCAACCACGAGAAAACCGCCTACCTGACCACTACCTATTGGCGCCCCATCCGCCGCTGGACCACCCGCACCGATCCGGGCTGGACCCAGTTCATCGCCGAGTACTGATCCCCCTTGCGCCGGGTGGGAGCCGCACCGCTCCCACCCGGCACCAATCGACCGAACAGGAAACGCCGCACATGCTCACCATCACCCACGCTCCCGCCGAGGGAACCACCATCGACGGCACCGACAAAGGCGACGGAACCGCCCCGATCCTCAAGGCCGCAGGCTGGAAATGGGGACGCACCATCACCGCCTGGTACATCCCGCACAGCCGCGACCGCGCACCCCAGCTCGCCCGCATCGAGCGCACCGTCGACGCCCTCCGCGCCGCAGGATTCACCGTCGAGACCGACATCGACACCGCCCTCCGCTCCGCCGATGTCGCCCACCGCGACCGGGATGAACGCCTCAACGACCGCGCCGAAGCCCTCGCAGCCAAGGCCGAACGCAAGCGCGCCGCCGCCGACGCCGCCCGCGCCCGCCACGACCACGCCTGCAACGCCCTTCCCGAAGGCGGCGAACCGATCAAGGTCGGCCACCATAGCGAAGCGCGCCACCGCCGCGCCATCGACCGCGCCCACTCCACCGCCTACGCAGCCGTTACCGCCGATGCCGCCGCCGACGCCGCCGCAGAATCCGCCCGCATCGCCGCCCGCAGCACCGATCACCGCTACACCCCCTCAGTGATCCACCGCCGCATCGAACGGAAAAGCGCCGAACTCCGCCGCATCAACCGTTTGCTGACCAAATACGACCAGCCCGAAAAAGCCGCCTCTACCAGCCGCTATGTCAAACAGCTCGAACTCGACAAAGCAGAACTCGAGGCCGACATCGAACACTGGACCGCAGTACGCGCCGAACAGGACGCCACCGACGGCCCCAAGCTCTACAGCCGCGACGACCTCCGCCCCGGATGCTTCGTCAGCTGCTACGGCTCATGGCACAAGGTGATCCGAGTCAGCGCGAAATCGGTCACCGTCAGCACCCAGTACAGCTGGAACGATCGCCTGCCCTACGACAAGGTCACCGACGCCCGCGCCGAAGACGGCAAAACCCCCATCCGACCAGGCCAGTAACCCCACACCACCGGCGGCCGCGACCTGTATCGCGGCCGCCGGTCCCCACTCGCCCGTGAGGACACGATGACCGCCGAATCACTGTTGGCCGACTGCATCATCCCCGGCTGCACACAACCGGTCGCAGAAGAACTCACCCCCTGCGACACCTGCCGCGACATCTTCGGACCCATGTTGCAGGAAGTCGACCGACCCCCGAGCTACACCGCCGCCGACCTCGCCGAACGCGACGCACAGACCGCAGACGCCTACCGGACGATGCTCGGACGGCGCGTCGCCCACGAGGACATCGACACCGAATCCGACCGATACCGCCGAGCAGCCCAACAAGTGAAAACCGCAGCCCAGAAGCGCGGCGAAGCAGAAAAACCAGGCCAGACCTGCTGGCTCTGCGAGGAACGCCGCATGTGCATCCTCCGACCCGGCGGATGGGAGTGCCGCACATGCCGCGACATCCTCTGACCACCCCACCAACCCAGGAGAAACCGCAGTGACCATCACCATCGAATACGGCGACGGCCGCACCGCCCCGCGACTGTCCCTGTCCACGCACGACCCCCACCGCGAGCGCGTGCAGGTGCCCTTTACCGAGGCGCATCGCACCGCACTGACAGAAGTCGCCGCAACCGATCCATTGTTCGCGCACCTCGACCCCGACACCCACCTCGACCAGCTCGAAGCGTGCACCGACCTCGAGCACGGCATGTTGAGGTGGGACGCCGGAACAGACCCGCTGCGCTTCGCCGCCGTCGAAGGAGTCGACGGGACATACGTCGAAGTCCTCACAGGATCCAGGGACACACCGACGCTCACCGCCGAAGCCCACTGGCCCATCACCATCGAGTTTCCCCGCGAGACCGCCCGCACCATCTGGCAGTTGATCGGCCTGTACTCCACCTGACACGACAAAGACCCGGACCGGAGCGGACCTAGCGCCCCGGTCCGGGTCTTTCGGCACCCTATCGACCGCAGCACCCCGGCCGGCGCGAGGACACCACCAAAGGAGCGGCTGCGCCGCACCGAACCCTCGAGCCGGCCACGAGCGCAATCCGATCACTCCCGCCACCCCAGTACACAGCCGCAACCGAAGGGTGTTGGATGGACATGCAGCGCCGCACCCACTCCGGGAACCGCGGGCGCCACCAGATCCACCCACCATGCCGGACCTCCGAGCGGCGGTGGACGACGACCAGGGCATCGAGCCCTGGCCGCCGTCATTCCAGCCTCCCCAACATGTAAAACGCACCTAATCGGATGAAAAAACCGCCGTATGCCCGAAAGTCACATAAACAACATCCGATAAGAACCAGAAACGCACGGATTAGTAACCAGAAGTGATGTATCCTCGCATCAAGAAAAGGGAGGCTATGAGGATGAGCTCAAAAATCATCTTGATCGGCAACGAGAAAGGCGGGGTGGGCAAGACCACCACCGTCCTCAACGTCGGTGAAGCCCTCGCCCGCGCCGGCTCGAAAGTCCTCCTGGTCGACTTGGATCCGTCCGGCAACCTCACCCACACGCTCACCAAATTGCAGCGCGATCGCCGCGACAACGCGAAGGTGACCGCCGAGCACATCGTCGACATGAGCCCCGAGTCCCGGAAGCCTGCATCCGAGGCGATCCTCGACTCGGTGCGACCGGGCGTAGATCTCATCCCGGCACCGCGCAACGCCGCCTATCTCATCAACGCAGAAAAGAACATCACCAACGATCCGATCGAAGGCCCCCACGTCCTGCGCGAAGCCCTCGAACCGATCCGCGACCGCTACGACTACATCCTCATCGACTGCTCCCCGACCCGGAATGCGCTCGAGATGTGCGCGCTCGTGGCCGCCGACCAGCTCATCGTCCTCAACGAAGCGCACGATTTCAGCATCTCGGCAATGGAGGGAGTGACCTCCTACGCCCAGAGCATCAAAAAGCGCCACAATGCCGGCCTCTGGGTCCGCGGCACCATCCTCAACAAAGTGCAGCCCGGCACCGTCCTCGCTCGCACATGGAACGCCAAATTCGCCGAGGCCGGCGTTCCCGTCCTCGGCAACGTCCACAGTGCCGAGTCGATCAAGAAAGCCGTCAACGACGGAGTATCCCTGGCCGACACCAAGGAAGGCTGGCGTCACCTCTGGGTCTACGACGACCTCGCCACCACCATCATCCAAAGGAAGAAGTCATGAGCGACATCCGCAGCATGTTCGACGCCGATGCCCCCGACGAGGCACCAGCAGCACCGGCCGCGACCAGCAAGAAGGTCGCGCATCAGCCCAGCCTGGTCCGGCGAACCTTCACGCTCGCCGAATCCGTCATCGACGCTGCGACGAACGCCCAAAAGGGTCTGCGAGGTGTCTATCCCGGCGCTCACGGCAGCCTCAACAGCTTCATCGAGGCGGCGATCGCCGACTACACCAACCAGCTCGAACAGGAATACAACGGCGGCGAGCCGTTCCCCGACGTCGAGAAGGTTCGCCGGCGGAAGACTCGGGGCAGCAAGAGCGACAGCACCGACGAGGACTGACCCGTCCGAGTCCCCCCGTTGAAGGCCCCGACCCCGGTCGGGGCCTTCGGTTTTTGATCCACTGTGTCGCGGCGGACCCGCTGCTCCCTGCCCCGGCCGCAGACCCCAGTCGGTCAGGCAGCCCCCTCGCCCCAACCGATCCCCGGAGGCCCCGCCCCCGGACCCCCGACCTCCCTCCCAAGGTTTCCCGCCGACCGAGCACCCCGCCCGGCCGACACGCACGCCCTACCGGACCCGCCGACCACCGCGCAAGGGAAAACCCGCCCTTGCCCGGCGGCCACCGAGCCCGGTCACCAGGCCACGCCGACCGACCGAGGTACCCGCTCCACCACCACGCACACCTCACCATCCACATAAAACCGCAGGTCAAGCCCAGAAATCGTGACTCTTATCACCATAGATACATCAAAAAACACTCAGTAATACATCTAAAAAACATCAAAACAGATGTAAACTTGAGTCATGAACAACACCGGAAGCCCTGCCGAATTCGTCACCGTCGACCCCGCCGAGCTGCTCGCCGACGCCAACATCCGCCACGACCTGCGCCTGACCGACGACTTCCGCGAGTCCATCGCAGAGCAAGGGGTCCTCACGCCGATCACCGTCTGCCGCACCACAGACGGGGCCCTGCGCGTCCTGACCGGCCACCGCCGCACCGCCGCCGCACGTGAGGTCGGCCTGACCCAGATTCCCGCCCTCATCGTCGGTGACGAGCGCGACGGCACCGACGCAGCCGTCGACCGGCTCGTGACCCAGTGGAGCGAGAACGAGCACCGCGCCGCCATCACCAACGGCGAGCGACTCGCACTGTTCGAGACCCTGGCCGACCACGGTCTCGACTCCGCCAAGATCGCCCGCCGCACCAAAGCACGCCGCACCGAGGTCGAGGCAGCACTGACCCTGCGCGACACCGAGCAGTGCGACGCCGTGCACCGAGGCGAGCTGACCATCGAACAAGCAGCAGCCATCGCCGAATTCAGCGACGACCCTGCCGCCGTCGGCCGCATCGAATGGGCGATCCGCAGCGGCCGACTCGACCACGCCCTCGCCGCCGAACGGCTGCGCCGCACTGATCGCACCGCCGCCCAGACTCGCGCCGAGGCATACCTCGCCGAACACCGCATCGACGCCGTCGCCCTCGGATGCATCAACGAACGAGTGGGGGAGGGGGACAGCGCTCTCCTCGAGCGCGTCACCGACGAAGCAGGCAACACCCCCACCATCGAGGAAGTCGCCGCCGCCGGGCACCTCGGTCTCTACATCGCCACCCGTACCGCCTTCTTCAACAGCGAGACCGGCGAAGAGATCGAGGAAGAAGACATCGTGGACGAGCTACCCGAGGGTGACGCCCTCGAGGACTGGATGATCCCCCGCAAGAACGTCGTCGAGGACACCGACACCACTCTCTACTGGCACGTCATCCGCTACGAGGAAACCCCCTGGCGCACCTGGTGGGGACACCGCGCCCGCCCCGTCGAGGCCGAACAGGATCCCGAGGAACGCGCCGCCCAGCGCCGCGAAGTGATCGAGAACAACCGCGAATGGCGGGCCGCGACCGAAGTCCGGCGGAAGTGGATCGCCCAGCAGACCACCCGCAAGACCGCCCCCAAAGGCACCGCCTCATTCGTGGCCACGGCCCTGATGAAGTGGCCCCACATCACTTCCGCGTACCACGCGCGCACCCTCGCCGGGCAGATCCTCCCCACCTCCGACACTCTCGCCAAGCTCGCCACAGCAACCGACCCCCGCGCCTTGGTGCTGCTCCGCGCCTACTTCCTGTGCGCCCTCGAGTCCCAGGTCGGGGTCGAGCACTGGCGCAGGCCCTCCGATCTCGCGCAGTTCTACCTACGTGCCGTCGAAGCCCAGGGCTACACCCTCGCCGACATCGAACGCCGCGCCGCCGGACTCGAATCCCTGACCGACGAGCAGTAACCCCTTCCCCGGTGGGCGGCCGCACCGCCGCCCACCGGGGCCGGCTCCCGGCGCGCATGGCCGCCGACCCGGGGCATCGAGCCCCCGGTCGACGCCGACGGCGCGCGCCCGTCACCTACCCAGCACCACAACCAAATCAGAAAAACATCAGATATACATATAAAAGTCACCGGAAAGGCTTCACAAAACATGCAAATAAGGCGACAATGGACGAGTACCTGGGAAAACCCCGCCACGATGAAGGAGCACCGCAATGATCGTCTGGACCGTCACCCTGACAACGGACGCCGGCACGCACTCCGACTCCGGCTGCGCCTTCACCCACTCCGCCGCCGCATCCGCCGCCGCCGAAGCAGCGCGCACGCTCGCGCTCTCCTACGCTGCGCCCGCCGGTAGCGAAGTCATCGTCACCATCGACAACCGCACCGCCACCCGCGCCACCATCGCCACCGCGCCCACCGGCCAGCCCGACCCCACCCCGGTACTCGACGCCGCCGATGCCCTCGACGAACGGATCAGCGCATGACCCTCACCGATCAGGCCGACCTCGATCGCTACATCAGCGCCAACGAGCTCGCGCCCGAGGACGCCGACACCGAAACCCTGCTGCTGTGCGCGTTGCTGTTCGCCGCCCGAGACACCGCCGCCGACATCGTGGGTCTGCTCATCACCACCGACTTCCACCAACCGCTGCACGCCGAACTGTTCGACGCCCTCGCTGCCCTGGTGACCACCGGCCAACCTCACGACCCCGCAATGGTCCTGGCCCACCTCGAACGCCACGGCCAGCTCGCCGGACACCACGGCCGCCGCCTTGCCTACGCCCTGACCACAGCCACCACCGCACAAGCGGATCCCATCGCCGCGCCCTTCTACGCCCACGCCGTCATCAGCGCCGCCTACCGCCGCAGCTTCCGGGCCGCCGGCGCCGCCATCACCGAGGCCGCCGAGACCCTGCCCGAACACGAACTGTTCGAGCACATGGTCGCCATCGGACGCGCCCAGCGCACCGCCACCCAGCGACTCGAGCACGTTCGCACGAGGATCGGTGCCGCGCCTACCGTCGGAAGGATCAAGTAGAGATACCGATGGGGGAGAGGGCACCGGTGCTGAGCCTGTCTCACGTCTTGAACGCACGACACACACGGGGGAGACCATGACCGACAACGACAACCGACCCAAAAAGCTGTCCCTGCGAGAACGGCTCGCCCCACTGGGCGAGGACGCGGTACGCGATCACATTGCCCAGAACATCCGGGCTGCCAACGCAATGGCAGGGAAGTTCGACATCGAAGATCCCCGCACGATCATCGACAGGCTCGAAGCCGGCGAAACGCTCGATGACCTGATCAACGAGCTGATCGAACAGCACCGCAAGGACGCGGAGTGACCGCATCGGCCATCGAATCCGAGGGCTACATCTCTGGAACGGATGTCCGAATCAACCTGCTGGGGATCACCGATGCACGCCTTCTCGAACGCATCGAGGACCGGTCCTTCGCAGCGGGAATGTACGAGTTCGCGGCGATCCCGTCGCCCGAGAGGTTCACCGGTGAGTTCCTGCGGGAGATCCACCGGCGTGGTTTGTATCGCGTGTACTCGTGGGCCGGCCAGTACAAGACCGTGGCCACCACACAGGGAAACCTTCCGATCATGCATTCGACCCCGGAGGACACCGCCGCCGACGTCGAGGAGCTGTTCGCCGACCTCGCCGACGAGAACAACCTGATCGGACTCGACCACCACACCTTCGTCACCCGCCTCGCCGACTACTGGGCCCGGATGACCGAGATCCATCCCTTCGCCGACGGAAACTCCCGCAGCCAGTACGAACTGTTCCGGCGCGTCGCAGACACCGCAGGATGGCAAATCAACACAACCCGCGTCGACCTCGCCGCATTGTCCGCGGCTCGCTACGTCACCGCCGAGACCGGAGACCCCCGACTGCTCGCCGACGTCCTCGCACCCGCCGTCGTACCGAACGAGGGGTACGCACCCGTCACGCCGGCCCCCGGTCGCCCCGTGTTGTCCCTGGTCAGCCACCTGGCGATGATGCGTGACTACGACCGCGACCGCAGTGGCCCCTACACCGCCGCCGAAACCTTCCGCGAGATTCCCCGCGAGCGAGCCCTGCGCGGAGCCGAACTCGACAACGCTCACGCCCTGGTCCGCCTCGGTCTGACGCTCGCCGAACGCACCGACTACGGCCCCGAGCACGATGCTGCCGTGCGCCGGATCCTCGAGGGCGCCTCCACCCTGGCTGCCGAACGCACTGCCGCCGCGCTGCCTGCGCCGAACGACCGGTACAAGGATCTGTTCGACCCCACCGCAGACAAACGAACCATGCACTACGACACCGGCGCCCCGGTCAATGCGTTCGACGAACGCGACCCAGCCCGGCTACGCCGCCTCATCACCTGGGAGCTGGCCCTGAGAACCGCCGACTATCTCGCGCACCGCGAAATCACCGGCGACGGCAGCGAACTGCACGCGAGCGTCATCCACCGCGAGCTGCACACCGACTTCATGCCCATCATCAGCGACACCCCGGCCTACACCAGCCCAGTGATCGCGGCCGCCGACGCCCACACGCTCGCCGACCCGCACCAGCTCGGCCGCCACATCGCCGCCATCCAGGAGGAAACCGAAGGAGTCCAGTCGGTCGCCGTCCTGCTCATGACCGACCAGCTCGTCCACAGCGATCCCGACCGCACCATCGACTGGCGCGTCATCGACCCCGAAGCGCTCCGCGCCGCAACCCACGCAGCGAATTACCACGACGATCCCCCCGAGGGCGCCGAGCCCGACCCTGTACTCGAGACCTCGATGCGTGCTGCCGGCCGAGAAGCGTTCGCCGCCGAACTCAAGCGGGCCGTCACCACCGAGTTACCCAGCACGCCGGAAGGACCGAGGGCAGCGGACGCCCAGCAACGGTACGAGCGGCATTGGGATGTCCTGACCCAGCGCAGCGATACCCTACTCGAGTCCCCGGGCCGCAACGACATTCACGAGCCCCTGACCATCCCGGCCCTCGCGCCAGACCCCCTCGAGGTCGACAACCAGGCCGGGCCCACCACGACGATCGGCGCGCGCGAACCAGAGCAAACGCCCGTCGAGGGCGAGATGCACCACGAACTCGCCGAGGTAGAGGCAGCGGAAACACACAGTCGAGAGTCGGCAACGGGGGAGTGGCACAGGCCGCCGCAGGTCAATCACACACCGCCCCAACCGAACAGCCGGCCCCCAGCCACGCACGAACACCAACCGCCTACGCACAGTCAGCACTTCACACCGGAACTGTGAGAGAGCTAAAACCGAGTCGTTGGGGCAGGATCGTCCCCCATGAGTAACGGATACCGAACCTACTCGGCCGACGGGACCTATTGGACCGTGCGAAAGATGGGAAAGACTTTCTGGGTGGTTCGGATCGATCCCTCGGGAGTTGGGTACAGACCGGTCGAGTGGTGGGGCGGATACCAACGTGCGGGCGCTGCCGGAGGCGCGGCCGCCCAATTGGCATACAACCAGGCAATTGGAGATGCTCGCGAGCGGGTGCGCGATTCGCTGCATGACGCACTCGACGGTATCGGGCTGGGTGCGTCCGTTCCGGCTCCGCCGATCGCCCCGTCGAAGGCTCCACGTGGATCGGTCGATGACGGTTGGGAGGACGATGAGTAGACACCGTGCTCCCGCCACGGCAACGAAGTCCAGTCCGACTGTCGGTCCGCAGGAGGGGTCCAGTGACGGGATAAGGACACGACCTCGCTGCAGCGCGGTAGAACCGATCTGTGGCCGGCAGGCTGGTCAAGGCTCAGGGGAGTAGATCGAGGTACTGCTTGCGGGCTTTCATCGCGTGGATGAGAAGTTCGTTACCGCTGTCGAATCGCAAAACCACCAGTTCCAAGAGGCGGTTCTTCGGGTCAAAACCGAGCCGGAGTTCGCGTGCAGGGTGGTCGTCACTGAGGGGCGCTACAAAGACGTAGTTCTGAGCTGCGTAGATACTGTCGGCTTCGTCGATTCCGTGCTTGAGTGCGGATCTGTGCACATTCACGAGACCCGAGTCCAGGCCTCGATCGCCTCCCGAATCGCCTCCGACCTGGTTACATGCCTTTGTTCAGCACACGCGTTCAACGACTTCAACAAAGCTTCGGGCAGGCGAACCGGAACCACGGTCGCAGGACCCTCTCCGATCGTCGGACGTCCACGCCCACGCTTACGCAGGGCGGCGACGTCGTAACCAGCCTCGGCTTCATCTGCCCAACCCTCGATCATCTCGTCGGTGACGGGGATTCCGTTGATCGTCTCGTCAGCCATACCGAATAGTGTAATACGAATTCAAGCACGCCTGCCAGAAGTGGCCGAGAAGTAAACGAAGGACCGCAGTCGACGAGGCGAGAAGACCGTTTCGGCGGCAGCCCCTCATGCGAAGACTCGAACACTCAGGCAGCAGACTGCACCCATGGAGCGGCTACGCCGCACTGAAACCCCTTCGGGGCCAAGCCAGTGGTTGCGTTATCCCGTCATACGAGTCGCCCAAGTGAAGCGGACCGGGGGCCCGAGGCGTCAACCCACGCTCCGGGCACTACCGCGCGTTCTCCGCTGCGCTCCGCCCACGCGCTCCATCGACTTCCACACCCGCGGCTCCGCTGCGCTCCGCCGTGAAAGTCGATTCCGGCGGCCCTCCGCTCTCCGGGGTTGACACCCCACCCCAATCCGCTGAATCGGGCGTGCCTCGTACGCGGGGCAGGAGGGAGGTGTTGCCCAATGGCCCACAACCTCGTGCAGCTGACCACCGCGGTGGTTCAGCTCGTCACAGCGGTAGTGGCCCTCCAAACAGCACGACTCATGCTCCCGAAAAGGAGCAAGCGACGCTTAGCTGGAACTAAGCGCCGCCGCAAGGGTCGAGCTAGGAGGAGGTAACACCTGGTGGGCGCGGCAACCAGCCGCGTCCACCTTCCCTCCGAAGTATATCCCGCACCACCGACAAGGAGGTAGGACATGGAGTGGACCTTACTGGCATTGTCCCTGGTCAACCTTGGGCTCGTGCTCATCGTCTACCGGCGAGCAGCAGGCCGGAAGGCCGGCTGAGAAGGCGATCGGCGCCAGCGACGGAGCTTCCCCGCTCCGCGCTGGCGTCGCACGTGGCGGAATCTCGTGGGCCGCCGAGAAGAAAACGAAGGACCGGACCGCAGTCCACGAGGGGAGACGATCGTTTCGATGGCAAGCCGGCGCGCAGCGGCGGTGCGGCAGCACCGTCCTTCGGAGACTCGAACACCCAGGCCCGGCGGCCCGCACTCAATGAGCGTCGCTAGCGCGCCGCCCTGAATCCACCGCGACCACCGACTTGGCACTGCCAGTACGGCCCCACCGGCGAGCGGGCAGTACAAATACCGCAACATACGGAAGTCGGAGAAAACCCGAATCCAAGCAACGCCGCCGATCAGCGGCGCGCGCGACGATCTTCCAGAGTGGACAGGAGCACGAACTTCGTGCACGCCAGCTCGAGCGCGACCTCACCGTCACCGGCGACGAGAAGCGCCCGCTCACGGGCATGGAACGCCGCGACCGCCGCCTCGAGTTCGTCCTCGGTCATCGAGTCGGCCGAATCCCCGATAGCCCGTCGTGCCGCGTCCACGGACCTCACGGTAGCTCGGTGACTTCCACTCGAAGGCGACGGCCGGATCCGCGGCCGCCGAGACAACACGAAACCTCGGATTACGAATCGCTGCGATCATCGCGCGTCGGCCACTGCACCCCGAACAGCACCGGGCCGGTGTGCGGGGGAATTAAAATCTCCGCACCGCACGAGGCGCACCAGTACGTGCGGTGACCCATCGCGCCCGACGGCCGCGCCGCCGTCTCGCACGAGCAGGGGATCCAGCCCACTACCGCTCGGTTCGGCCCCAGCCGATGTCCTTCCGGGCACGTTTTCGGGGCACGCTCATACGACCCCATACTCACAATATTCGCACATACATTCGAACACTCGTAGAATCGGATCCGCGGCAGGCCGATGGAAGGACGCTCATGCAACCTTCGGGAAGCATCGGCCCGCCGCACCCGCCGCGACACAGACGGTCAGCTGCGATGGCCTCCGGCAACCCGGGTAAGTGCCTGTATAGATTCTTGCTGTGTCGCTCCCGGATTCGCCTGTTCCATCGCCCGGAGGCAACGTGCCCGTGCCCCGAGCGGAGCAAGTTTCGCCGAAGGTTCTGGTCTTCTACGGGGTCGGCACGCTGATCCTGGTCGGGGTCGTCACCTGGATCCTCGCCGAACTCGCTACCCCAGCTGGCGTGAGCGTGGTGACGGCTGATCTGAGTGGCCTTGGACGGACAGTCGGACTGATCGCCGCGGCCGCGGTCGGAGTCCCCGCAGCAGTCCTGGCCTATCACCGGCAGCGAGCACTCGACACCGCCAACGGGACGGCTGCCAGGCAACAAGAGACGGCTGCAAGCCAGCACGAACACAAGGTCCAGGCCGACGACCGCGAGCACCGCACCGGCGTCGAGCGGAACCTGCGCGAGCGGTACACCACCTGCGCCGAACAGCTCGGCCATGAAAATTCCGCTATCCGCTTAGCGGGGGTGTACGCCCTGGCCTCCCTCGCAGACGACTGGCACACCTTCGGCAACAACGACGAACGCCAGGTGTGCATCGACCTCCTGTGCGCATACCTTCGCTCCGATCGAACCTCGCCGACCAAACACTCCACCGCGCCGGGCCCGCGGCCTGCGTCCCGCCCACACGTCGCGGGAAGAAAACCTCTCCGCCTCGCACCTAATCCGCCACGACCACCCCAGGTAGAACGCCAAGAGAAGGACGTGCGAAGCGCAATCGTCAGCGTCATCCGGGACCACACGCAACGCTCAGGAGTGGCGAGATCCTGGTCGGGGTCCCGCTTCAACTTCACCGACGCGAACCTGTTCGGCGCGAACCTGCCCGACGCGAACCTGACCGGAGCGAACCTGGCCCGCGCGAACCTGACCGTCGCGGACCTGCACGGCGCGGACCTGACCGGTGCGGACCTGCACGGCGCGGACCTGACCGTCGCGAACCTGACCGTCGCGAACCTGACCGGAGCGAACCTGACCCGCGCGAACCTGACCGGCGCGGACCTGCACGGCGTGAACCTGCACGGCGCGAACCTGCACGGCGCGAAGCTGACCGGCGCGGAGCTGAGCCGTGCGAACCTGCACGACGCGAACCTGACCAACGCGAACCTGCACGGCGCGGACCTGAGTCGCGCGGACCTGAGCCGCGCGACCCTGAGCCGCGCGAACCTGATCAGCGCGAATGTGGCCGACATCTTCTATTCCAGCCCGCCGAAGAACTGGCCTGACTCGATCCCGCTTCCACCGAGTCGCGATCCCCAGCAGGAGACATAGGTCCGCAAAGCGGATCAGCCTGCAGGAAAATCCCGGCGTCTAAACGCCGTGCGCCGTGCCGCCGACAGCCTCCGCGATTTTCGGGGCGATCTCCGCGGAGTCGGCGATGCCCTCGGAACTGTTCAGCGACAGCACAGCGTTCCCGTCGGGCAGAGCGACGTGGATCCCGCCGAACGAATCGCTCGCTTCTTGCCAGGTCGCGAGCGTTTCCGCGTCCGGGAAGAGGTTGATTCCAGCATCGTAATTGTTCACCTGCATGTCGAACTTCATCCGAGCTCCGGACAACCCGACCTCGGCGCGCATGGGCTCGGAATGTTCGATGCCGAGGTCGTCGAGAGCTGTCGTGAACCTCGAAACAAGAGCTTGAGATTCGGATGCCGCCGGCGCAGTGGACTCGGACTGTTCCTCCTGCGAGGAGGCCGCGCTACTGGGGGCGGCCGGGGCGCCCCCAGTAGCGTCGCCGCATGCGGTGAAGCACAGAGCTGTCAACAGGAGGGCTGTCGAAGCGACGATTGTCTTACGACTCATTTGTGGAGGTCTCTCTGATGCGATCGAAGTTTGTCCGAAACAGCTGGAACGGACAGTATCGACCATTGCCCGTGTTGGGGTGAGACCAGTAGCGAGAACATGTGACCGGCAGTGCGACTGAGGGCTCATCGCGCAACTAGGGCGCCAAGGAGCCCTACCGTTGTAGCCGACCTGTATGGGCCGCTACACGAGTCTTACGGTGTCGAAGCGCCGAAGTCGTCCCATACCCCAAATAGGTATTCGCAGACGGTGACGGCAGCATTGAACGCGAGCCGTGCCTCGCGCGGGGTCGCCGACGAGACCTTCCCCGATCCATGCCCGGTACCTGCGGCGTTGCGCAATTCTCCGAGGGATTGCACTGCCCCCGTAAGTTGGCGAACGACCTTGGTCGCTGCATCGCTGGCCTTCGGATCGCCGGGTACTGCCAAATTCGAAAGGTTGAGAGCGCTGACTACCGCTTTGAACTTCTGCCCCAGATTGTCAGTGGGGTTAACTGCAGCACCTTTGGCGTGAAGTATTTGCGCGCACACATCCTCGACAAGTTCCTTGCTTGAACCGATCGCAAGACCAGGATCGCTGGTGATCGAGTTCGCGATCCGTTTCAGATGCAGTTGGAGGGATTCGGGGTCGCCGAGCTGGGCGCCAGCCGAGATTATCGAAGGCGGTTGAGGGGGGTGGTAGTTCGTAGTGTCGCGGTAGTTGAACTTCGTTACCCCGGTACGTCCCTCGTGCTCGTAAAACTCATAACCACACGGAGCGAGGAGCTCGCTCAACGCCTTGAGCAGTGGCTCCTTGTGTGACTCCCGGCAAACATGCGGGTGAAGCCTGTAGGCAACGAACCGCAGCACTGTTTCATCCGGTCCTTCCCATTCGAAACGTGGATCGGTAAACACCCACCCCTCGTTCCAATCATTGAACCTGAGGTGCGTTTCGATGTCTTCATATGCCGTCTTGAACCGAGGATCACGGCTTCGGAGCGTGTGGAGTTCGTACAGCTCGGACAGGAACTCGAGCTCGGTCTGGTGGCCGTGCCAGCCCCACTCAAGTAGGAGTTCTTTGATCTCACGTCGAGTCTGGGCATCTATCTTCTTCACAGGGGTCACAAGGACTCAGTGTGCCTCGCCCAACCATCGAGTGGCCCGTCCTACCCGCGTTCCAGAGGGGATGACCGCCGGAGGCACTTCTCGATCCCCGCGCATATGTTCGCGGGTCCTGTAAGACGATCCTCAAACAGCACACCCCGAAACGGTCCGGCACTCGATCGTGTCCTGCGGAAGGCGGCCGTGCGACCGTCCTGTTTAACCGTCCTGCATGTCGGTCTCGCATAGCTGACCCAAACAGCACTATCGTCGCCTCATGGACGGAATCCTGATCGGCTATGCCCGATGCAGCACCGCGGGCCAAGATCTGCGAGCGCAACGCACAGCCCTCAAACGCCTGGGAGTCCCCGACGACCGGATCTACACCGACAAGGGATACACCGGCCGCAACCGACACCGACCCGGTCTGCGCGAAGCACTTGCCGCCTGCCGCGAAGGCGACACCCTCGTCGTCTCCAAACTCGACCGCCTCGGCCGCTCCGCCGTCGACCTCCGGGCGATCGCCGACGAACTTGAGGCCAAAGGCACCCGCCTGAGCATCGGCGGCTCCGTCCACGACCCGACCGATCCCACCGGCAAACTCTTCTTCGGCATGTTGTCGCTGATGGCCGAGTTCGAATCCGACCTCATCCGCGCCCGCACCCGCGAAGGCATGGCCGAAGCGAAGAAGGCCGGCCGACTCAAAGGCAAGCAACCGAAGCTGTCCGCCTTGCAGCGCAAACGCCTGCTCGCCGACTACGAATCCGGCGAATACACCGCCGGCCAGCTCTGCGAGATCAGCGGACTCTCGCGTTCTGCGATGTACGCAACGCTGCGCCGTGCACGAGACGAGTCGACTTTATAAATGCGACTTCATCCACTCGATCACGTCCTCGCGTCCTGACTGCATAACGGGGAGATAACCATCACCTTCTGCCTCCCCTTCCACATTCATAGCCGTGGCACGCCAGGAATATCTAATTTCCTCGATCCCAGTTTGATCGAAAGGGACCATCAAAACCACCGCGGGCTCCGACTCGTAGGGCTTTACCTGTCTACGAAGGTCGGGAACACTAACGGTAAGGACAACGTCGTCTCCAACGGTGTCCCAGGATGAATGAAGAATCAGATTGTAAGCTGAAAAATCGGGTACGTGGACACCAAACGGAGGGTGTGAACTCTTGGATCTCCGCAAGGGGGTCCATATATCGGTGAATCTGTCCTCGGTGGGATCGAGCCCGCGCACGCCGTAGAACACGAACTCTACTTCCAGGTCCTTGAGGACCTTGGAAGTAGAAAGTGCGACCTTTATAGGGAGTGCCGCTGCCGCTGCAATCTTTTCGTCGAAAGAAGCCAAGTTTGCGCGAGTGCGAGCGGTCCATCCTTCCATTTCTTTGGCTGGGTCGACCGATGAGCCTGAATTAATGGAGACGAAGGAACGGGCAATTACGTCATTGGCTGAGGGAATTCCTTCCCGCTTCTTCTCGCGTTCCAATTCGTTATCAATGAGCACTTCGATGAACTCGGGAAGATCCGGATGATGCCAAACTTCATTTTCGTCCAGAGAGACTTCGAGATCCAGTTTTGAAACAGACGCAGCGGGGACTGGCTGAAGCGTATTTCCTCTAGTCTTCAGAATTCGAGCGTCGCGCCAAAGTGTTGCCTCAACCTTTTCGATCAAGGATTCAAGCGAGTTATACGCGTGATACAACCCGCTCGTATTTTCGTGGAAAGTCTCTCGATACGTCTTGAGCTTGTCCCAGTCCGCCATCTTCTCGGTGCTGCCGGCGATCGTCATCGGGAGGCTGTCGCCCTGCCAGAAGAACATGTGTGCCATCCCGGTCTCACTCCGAGCCTCGGCCTCTTCGACGGTGCCCGAATATTCGTTCCGCGGAGTCGGGGTGCCGAGACGGTATTTGAACAACGCGAGGATCACGTCTGCATGATTGGTGATCTGCTCGTTGATGATCGCCTGACCATCGACACCTGCACGTAGGACCGGGACCGTATCGGTCGAATAGTGCTGGGGGACGAACACGACGCCCTCATCCCTGGCGTGGCTGCTGTTCCATTTCGCGATGGTGGCTCTGACTGCTTCAACTTCTTGTTCGGTGTCGGCAGGACCCGAAATCATCACAAGTGCAGCTACCGCATGGAACGTCATGAGTGTAGTGAACCACCCGACGCCGACTGGCTCCGAGACGGTCTCGGTTCGGATGTCGAGGCCGAGAAGGTGTCCTGTCTCCGGGGGCGATCCGCCCCCGGACCCCCTTTGGGGTCGTGTCGGGTGTCGACGAGCAGTGTGTTCGAGGGTCGGTGTGGCAGTCGGATTTTTGCCTCGTTGGTCTCGGGGCGGCAAACGTATGCTCCCGCGGCCGGCGGACGGTGCCCCCTCGCTCTGGCTAGGGGTGTGCCCCGGCTCGTCTGCCGTGTGTCGGCTCTATCGATCCCGGGGGCTCCGCCCCCGGACCCCTGTCCCTCCCTCCCAAGGTTCCCGCTGCTCCGCGTGCACCGCGCCCGGTCGCCACACCACGGCCCTACCGGACCCGCCGACCACCGAGCAAGGGAAAACCCGCCCTTGCCCGGCAGTCACCGCGCCCGGTTCACCAGGCCGCACCGACCGACCGAGGTACCCGCTCCACCACCGCCACCGAACCACCCCGATAAACCCGCAAAACCGCAGGTCAGAGCCTAAAACGTGTGACCGGCATCACCAGAAAAGCACCGGAAAAGCACCAATGAAACATCGAAAAAGCATCAAGACAGATGTAAACTTGAGTCATGAACAACAACGAGAACGCCCCAGTTACCCGCCTCAACACCGCCCAGTTCATCGAAGGCATCCCCGCCTTCCTCGGCATGGTCCCGAACGAATCCCTCGTCATCGCCCTGATCGATCCCCAGGGAACGACCGGCCCCTTCGCCCGTCTCGACCACGACAACGCCACCGCCGTTGTCGCTCTCGACAAGCTCATGGCCGCCGCCGAATCCGCCGACTTCAACGCCACCATCGCCGCGCTCGTCAGCATCCACCCCAACGGCGACACCGCAGAGGAAACCCTTCTCGCCGCCACCCGCCACGCCTACACACTCGGTCTGGCCGTGCCCATCGCCGCCGTCCTGCCCGAGTACACCGCCGGTGAGACCTTCTTCAACTTCCCCAGCGCCGAATCCGGCGAACTCGGCGACATCCTCGCGAGCACCGTTGCTGTCCTCGGAGTCATCGACGGCCGCGCACCCATTGCCCCCAGCCGCGACGCCCTCACCGCCGAACTCGCACCCGCCGAAGACCTCGGAGTGTTGTTCGAGCGCCAGTGGGACGCGCGCCAGGCCCGCGCCCAGGCTCCCGAAATTACCGACGCCGCAAACCTCGAGACGCTGCGCGACGCCATCGAAGCACCCCGCGAGCTGACCTATCCCGAAGCCGTCGCCGTCGCGATCACCCTCACCGACAACCCCCGCGCCCGCGACGTGGCCCTGTACTTCTCCCGCAACGTTGCCGCCGTCGCCATCCTGACCGACGCCGCCCGCAAGACCTCCGGCTACGCCCGCTTTACGATCCTGTCCGTCCTCGCCGCCGTCGCCTACGCACACGGCTACGGAGTCCGCGCCGCCGTCGCCCTCGACGCCATCGAGAACGGAGTAGCCCACGAGACCCAGATCCCCAAGCTCGCTCTTCTCATCCGCCAAGTCGTCGACCACGGCCTGCACGCCAAGGGAGTGCAAGAAGTCCTCGATGCCGGTCGAAACGTCCTCCCCGAATTCGGATTCAGCCCCGAGGACTGACAAACACACCACGAGGCCCCACACCGACGGCGGGTTCACATGATCGTCGCAACACTCTCAACGAGAGGTTGCGACGATCATGTCGTTTCAGGAGGACTGCGACCGATTCGGTAACCAACTCAC